>NZ_JBFAKW010000020.1:0-107024 GCF_040655955.1 Streptomyces sp. NPDC050263
CCAGGGGGCTGTTCTAGGACAGCCCCCTGGCCGGTCCCTTGACGGCCCCGGCGGGTCCCGCGCATCCCCACGGTGGGCGGGGCCCGCCCCCGGCCGCTGTCTTCCGCACCCCCGGCCTGCTCAGTGGGCCTCCGGCACCACCGTCGCCACGATCCGCTCGACCAGGCCCTCCGGGACGGCGACTTCCGGCAGGGCGCCGTCCAGGACGTCGGGCAGGGTCAGGTGTTCCAGGATCAGGCCGAGCATCGCCAGGTACAGCACGACGACCGTCTCGTCGCCGCCGGGCAGGCCCGCCTCGCGGTGGAAGTCCATGCCCTGCTGGAGGTCGCCGCGCACCGACGTGGTGAAGGAGGCGCGCAGTTCGGGGCGTCGGGTCGCTTCGAGGCGCATCTCCAGCAGCGCGAGATATCCCGTCCGGTCGCGGGTCGCGCGGGCCATCAGGTCGTGCATGAACGCCGTGACCAGTGAGCGGTCCCGCGGCAGGGTCAGCAGCCCGCCGAGCACCTCGGGGTCGGGCGCCAGCCGGACATGCAGTCGGGCGTCGATCTGCCGCAGCAGGTCGTCGCGTCCGGTGAAGTAGTTGGAGGCGGTGCCCACCGGCACACCCGCCGCCGCGTCCACCGCGCGGAAGGTCAGCCCCCGCGCCCCCTCGCCGGCGAGCACCTCGACCCCGGCGTCGACCAGGGACGCCCGGCGCTCCGGATTTCCGGCCATGCGGAATCCACTCCCTCACTTGGCTCCGTTTCCCGAAACATCGGGAAACCCGCTTGCAACCACTTCGGCTGTAGTACTACAACTGAAGTACTACAGCCGAAGTGGTTCACGACGCAGCCTACGGAAAGAGCCCTCCTTGCGAAAGCTCACGTACTTCATCGCCTGTTCCCTCGACGGCTTCATCGGGGACGAGACCGGGGACGGCTCCGCGATGATCTCCTTCGTCGACGAAGAGTTCTTCGACTTCCTCAAGACGGAGTATCCGGAGACCCTGCCCACCCACGGCCGCCGCCCGCTGGGCATCGACGACCTGGCCAACCGGCGGTTCGACACGATCATCCAGGGCCGGGCCAGCTACGACCTCGCTCTGAAGGAGGGCGTCACCAGCCCCTACGCCCATCTGCGCCAGTACGTCGCCTCGCGCACCCTCGCCGAGTCGCCCGACCCGGACGTCGAGATCATCGCGGACGATCTGCTCGGCCGGGTCCGCGAACTGAAGGCCGAGGACAGCGGCCTCGACATCTACCTCTGCGGCGGCTCCCGCCTCGCGGGCGAGCTGTTCGACGAGATCGACGAGCTGGTGATCAAGTCCTACCCGATCGTCTACGGCACCGGCATGCCCATGTTCGGCGCCCGATGCGACATGGCCCGCTTCGCCTTCGGCGGCCTGCGCGCCTTCGGCAACGGCGCGGTGGTGCGGACGTACGCCAGGGAGCGCTGAGGGGCAGCCGACGGGCAGCCGAGAGGCAGCCGAGGGGTGTCGGCGCACAGCGGGGGCGTTCGCGCCCGGCCCGGCCTACTCTGAGGACATGGACAGGGAACAACGCGTCTGTCCCACCTGTGGGCAGCCCGTGCAGTCCGTCGTCCAGCGCTACAAGACGCTGGGCGCGTGGGTCCCGCGCTGGGTGTCGGGGCCGTGCCACAACCCGAAGTGCGACGCGCATGTGGGGCCGGACGCCGAGCCCGAGCAGGAGCCCGACGCGCACACCGCCCCGACCTCCTGACATTCGACCCCGGACGGCCGCCCGCGCGGCTACCGTGGCGCCATGGGGAGCAGTCGGCGTCGGATGTGGCGGTGGGCCGTCGGGGCGTGGCTGGCGGCCGTGGTCGTCGCGGGCGGTCTGACGCTGTGGCTGCAGGACTCCGCCGCACCCCCGGCGCGGCAGCCGTACGGCGGGTCCGTGCCCGACGAGTCCGCGGCGCCGCTGTTGCACACGGCCACCGGCGGCGACACGGACGACAACCCGTGCCCGAGCCCGGGCGGGCAGGGGCCGTCGACCGACGACCGGGTCATCTGCGTATACGCGACGGGCCCGTAGCGGTCACGAAGCCTGCCGCGGCAGTCCGCCGGTCTTCGCGTCGCGCCCGGTCAGGCAGTACAGGCCGCCGGCCGGGTCGCGCATCACCGTCCAGTGCGGACGGCGGGCGACGAGCTCCGCGCCGAGCCGCTCGTGCCGGACCCGCACGGCGTCGACGTCCGGTCCGCAGGCCAGGTCGAGATGGGCGGCGGCCGCACCGCCGTCCTCGGGCCGTTCCTCGTCGAGCCGCTGGAGCAGGATGCGGACCGGAAGGCCGGCCGGCGGTTCGACCACATGGAACTCGGGCAGGGAACCCGGCCGGGCCGACCAGTCGGGCAGCAGGCCGCTCCAGAAGGCGACTTCGGCGTCGTACGCCGACGGCGGGACGTCGAGGCACACCTGATCCAGGCGGCTGCCGGCCACCACGGGCGGCCGCACCGACTCCCCGTGCCACGGCACCACGCAGAACGCCGGCCCGGCGGGGGAGCGCAGCACCGCCCACCCCTCGTGGGCGGCGGCCGTCTCCGCCCCCAGCCTCCGGGCCTCCTCGACGAACGCGGGCACGTCCTCGACGGCGAAGTCGAGATGCGCGCCGCCGTCGCCGCCCGCGACCCCCTGGACCTTCACACAGGCGTCGGCGCCCGCCGCCAGCAGGGTGACGAACTCCCCGTCCTCGCCCCGGAGGTCGGAGAGCGAGGTGTCCGTGACGGCGGTCCAGAACGCGCAGGCCCGCTCGAAGCGCGCGGCGGGCCGGTCGACGAAGGCGTACGTCCAGCGCACGGGGGTGCGGACGGAGGTGCGGGCGGGAGTGCGGGCGGGGGTGTGGGCGGTCATGGCGCGATCGTAGGCGGCCGGACGGCGTCGCTCGTCACGCGTCCTTGCGTTCCATGAACCGCAGCAGGTTTCCGGCCGGATCCCGGAACGCGCAGTCGCGCACCCCGTACGGCTGGTCGGTCGGCTCCTGGAGCACCTCGACGCCGGCCTCCCGCACGCGCGCGTGCAGCGCGTCGCAGTCGGCGGTGGAGAAGATGACCCCGCGCAGCATGCCCTTGGCGAGCAGCCGGGCCAGCGCGTCCTTGTCGGCGGGGGAGGCGTCGGGGTCGGCGCCCGGGGGTTCCAGCACGATGCTGACGTCCGGCTGGAGCGGCGAGCCGAGGGTCACCCACCGCATCCCCTCGAAGCCGACGTCGCCTCGGACCTCGAGCCCGAGGACGTCGCGGTAGAAGTACAGCGCCTTGTCGTGGTCGTCGACGGCGATGAAGCACTGGTGCAGTCTCAGGTCCATGGTGTCCAGCCTTAGGGGCGTCGAGGGAGCTTCGGGCGGGTGAACTTCCGGGCCACGCACGGCGGGATCACCGCGCTCGGCTCGTGCGACCGCGCCCGGTACGCACTCGGGGTCTCGCCGACGAGCTCGGTGAAACGGGAGCTGAACGAGCCGAGCGAGGTGCAGCCGACCGCGAGGCAGACCTCCGTCACGGTCAGGTCGCCGCGTCGCAGCAGGGCCTTGGCACGCTCCACCCGGCGGGTCATCAGGTAGCCGTAGGGCGTCTCGCCGTAGGCCTCGCGGAAGCTGCGCTGGAAGTGTCCCGAGGACATCAGCGCCGTGCGCGCGAGCGCGGCGATGTCGAGCGGTTCGGCGTACTCACGATCCATGCGGTCCCGCGCCTGCCGCAGCCTCACCAGGTCCTCCCGTTCCATCACGCCAGGATTGCACGATCCTCACCCCACGGGCGCGGGGACCTGGAACAGCCTTTGCCTCCGGTTCGCCTCCCGTACGCAAGCGCTTGTTCCCATGAGGCGATGGACCACATCACGTTCCTCGTGGCGGTCGCCATCGTCACGGCCCTGGCCTTCGACTTCACCAACGGATTTCATGACACGGCGAACGCGATGGCCACCTCCATCGCCACCGGCGCCGACCCCACGACCGCCTGAACGCCCGCGCGTCGGAGGGCACTTGGGCTCTGGGCCCGGCTGCCCCAGTACCGGCTGGCCCGCCTGAGTACGCGTACTCAGGCGGGCTGCGTCGCTCGGCCCTGGCTCGCCCGGTCCGTGCTCCCGACGATGGAGTGCTTTCCGTACCGAGACAGTTGCTCGAGAGGTGCTCATGGGCCGTGACCTGCAGTTGCGCGTTGCCACTCCGGAGGATTCGGAGTGGATCCATGAACTACGCCACCGGGTGTACGCGGCCGAGCTGGGCCAGCATCCGCCGGATCCGGCCGGGCGCCTTCGCGACGGGCTGGACGACGGCGGCAACGTCTACCTGGTCGCGGCGCGAGGAACGGTCCCCATCGGCTTCGTCAGCCTGACTCCGCCCTGGTCGGGGCGGTACGCGCTGGACAAGTACCTGACCCGTGACGAACTGCCGCTGCTGACCGACGACGATCCCTTCGAGGTGCGCATCCTCACCGTCGAGCCGCGCTGGCGGGCCACCGCGGCGGCGCCCCTGCTGATGTACGCGGCGCTGCGCTGGATCGCCGCCCGGGGCGGTCGCCGGGTGGTGGCGATGGGACGTGCCGAGTTGCTCGGCATGTACCGGGCCGTCGGCCTGCGCCCGGTCGGCCGCACGGTCCACAGCGGTGCGGTGACGTTCGAGGTGCTGACCGGCGAAGTCATCGAGCTGACGAGGCTCACGAGGGAACGGTACGGGGCCGCGCTGGAGCGGCTGAGGTCCACGGTGGACTGGCGGCTGGACATGGCGTTCGCACCCCGGCCGGACGGCTGTGAACACGGCGGCGCCTCGTTCACCGCCATCGGCACGGACTTCCGCACCCTGCACCGGCGTTCCGGCATCGTCGCCGCCGACGTGCTGGACGCCTGGTTCCCGCCGGCCCCCGGAGTACGGGCGGCGCTCGCGGAGGACCCGGCCTGGGCCGCCCGGACCTCGCCGCCGTCCGGCGCCGAGGGACTGCTGGCGGAGATCGCCGCCGTCCGGGCCCTGCCGCCGGAGACCCTCGCCGTCGGCGCCGGTTCGTCCGACCTGATCTTCCGGGCCTTCGGTCAGTGGCTGACCCCGCAGAGCCGGGTGCTGCTGACCGACCCGTGCTACGGCGAGTACGCCCATGTCACCGAGCGGGTGATCGGCTGCCGGGTGGACCGGTTCCGGCTGCGTCGCGAGGACGGCTGGCGGATCGACCCCGACCGGCTGGCCGACGTCGTCGGATCCGGCCGCTACGACCTCGTCGTGGTGGTCAACCCGAACAACCCGACCGGACGTCACGCACCGGCCGCGGAGCTGCGCCGGGCGATCGTCGCCGCGCCGGCCGGCACCCGCTGGTGGATCGACGAGGCGTACCTGGGCTACGTCGGCCCGGCCGAGTCGCTCGCCGGGCTCGCCGCGACGGACCCTCGGGTGGTCGTCTGCACCTCGCTGTCCAAGATGTACGCGCTGTCCGGCATGCGGGCCGCGTACCTGGTGGCCGAGCCGGACACGGCGGCAGAGCTACGCCGACGGACACCGCCCTGGCCGGTCAGCCTCCCGGCCCAGCTGGCCGCGGTGGCTGCCCTGCGCGACCCGGCGTACTACAGCGACCGTTGGCGTCGCACACATGAGCTGCGCCGTCAACTGGCCACCGCCCTGGCCGGGTTGGACGAGGACCTGGCGGTCGAGGAGTCGGTGGCGAACTTCCTCGCGGTGACCCTGCCGTCGGACGGGCCGAGCGCCGCGCGACTGGTGGCCGAGTGCCGTCGGCACGACGTGTACCTGCGCGACCTGTCGCCGTTGTCGCCCCGGTACGAAGGGCGCACCCTGCGGATCGCGGTCAGGGACACCGCCGAGAACGCGCGCATCGTGGCTGCGTGCGGAGCGGCGCTGGGGGCGCTGGGCGGGCTGCGGACGGGGCAGGCGTCGCGCGCCGAGACGCCTGCCGTCGCAGCCGTCGCCGCCGCCGTCGGATCCGTTTGATGGTCACTGTGGCCTCGCTGGCGCCCTACCTCGGTGGGGCGTTGGTGGTCGGCGGCGTCGCGGTCGCGGTGTCCCGGCGTCGTGAGCTGATGATCCGGTGGTGCGCGTGGGCGGTCGGAGTGCCGCTGGTCACCGGTGCGTTCTGGTGGGGTCGGCCCGGCGCCGCGGCTGTCGCCGTCGCCGTCGGGGTGATCTCGGTGCTGGAGTTCGGCGGGCTGATGCGGCTGGGCCGGGCGGACCGGGTGGTGCTGGCCGCGGCCGTGGCAGCCGTGGTGCTGACGGTCTGGCTGGCGCCCGGACAGGTGTTCCGGGCGGCCGGGATCGGGGCGCTCGCGGTGGCCGCGGTGCCACTGCTGGCCGGGGACGCCGACCACGGCCTGCGCCGCCTGGGCGCCGGTCTCCTCGGGCTGGCCTGGCTGAGCGTGTCGGCCGCGCTGGTACCGCTCGGGGCGAGTGCGCTGGCGTTGTTCGTGGCGGTCTCGATCGCCGACATCGCGGCGTACTTCGCCGGTCGACGGCTCGGCGGGCCGCGACTGTCGCCGCTGTCACCGGCCAAGCGGTGGAGCGGGACGCTGGCCGGGGCCGCGGCGGGCCTGGCGACACTCGCCGTGCTGTCCGCGCTGAGCTGGCCGACGGCGGTCGCGGTGGCGGTCGGCGGCCCGGCCGGGGACCTGCTCGAATCCATGGTCAAAAGGGGTGCGCAGGCCAAGGACGCCGGGCGCTGGCTGCCCGGCTCCGGCGGCCTGCTGGACAGGATCGACTCACTGCTCGTCGCCCTGGCCGTGGTGCTGGTCCTGAGCTGAGCCGACTGCCTGAAACTCCCGTACGGGGATGAGTGGTTGTACTCATCCCCGTTCGAGGCCCCTGGCCCACCGTAGAGACCACGAACAGGACCGACCCGAACGCGGCCCAGAACTCGGCCCAGAACTCGGCCCCGAACTCGGACCCGAACGCGGCCCCGGACCGACCCGAACTCGAAGGAACCCAGATGCCGAACGCCTCCCGCCCGCGCCGCCTGCCGCGTCGGCTCTTCGCGCTTGCCACCGACAACCGGCTCGCTCGGGGTTACCTGGCGGTCTTCGCCGCCTCCGTCCTGGTCATGTTCCTCTTCCCGGACAGCGGCCTCGCCCAGAGCTCCATGATGCTCACGGCGCCGCTCTCCTTCCTGGGCGTGGTCCTGCCCTTCGGCCCCGGCACCCAGGGCGGCGGGGTGGTCGAGGCGTCGACCATCGTCCTCTGGGCGCTCTGGGTGGGCCTGTGCGCCCTCGTGAACGCCGCCGCGCTCGGCGCCCTCGCCGCGGCGAGGCCGACGACCGCCGCAGCGCCCGCCCCGCGCACCGGCCGGCGACGGACCCGGGACCTGCTGGCGCCCGCGGTGGACAACTGGCTCGCGCGCGGCTACCTCGCCGTGGTCGCGGCGGCGCTGGGCTTCTTCCTGGTCGCTGTCCACGCGCTGCCGGACCCGGGGTTCGCCGGCATCTGGCCGCTGATGTCCACGGCGCCGTTCAGCATCCTCGCCCTCCTGGTGGCGGTCCCCACGGAGGACTCCACGCTCGCCTGGCTGAACCCGCTGACCTTCTCCGCCGGCGTGGCCCTGTGCGGCCTGTTCAACGCGGTGCTGCTCGGCCGCCTCGCCCGCCGACTGCGGGTGCGGGAGGCACGTCCGGCGGCGTGAGCGAGACGCCGGACCGGCGGCCGGGGGCGGTGTCGCCGATCCGGCCAACGCCTGAGACGTGCTTCGACGTGCCTCGGCCCTGGGCGCACAAGACCGCACCCGGACCCTCTGGACGCCGGGATCGGCGGCCTGTGGGGCCGGGTGCGGTCTTGTGGAGCTGCGGAGCAGGTGGAGCAGGTGATCGAAGGATCAGGCCTTCTTGGTCTCCCAGAAGATCCGGTCGATCTCGGCGATGAGCTCCAGGGCCTTCTCGCCGGTCTTCGGGTCCGTCGAGGCCTTGGCGGCCGACAGGGCCTTCAGGGTGTCGTTGACCAGAACGTGGAGCTCCGGGTACTTCTCGAAGTGCGGGGGCTTGAAGTAGTCGCTCCACAGGACCGACACGTGGTGCTTGGCGAGCTCGGCGCGCTGCTCCTTGATGACAACGGCGCGAGCCTGGAAGTGCGGGTCGTCGTTCGCGGCCATCTTCTCCTGCACGGCCTTCACCGACTCCGCCTCGATGCGGGCCTGGGCCGGGTCGTACACACCGCAGGGCAGGTCGCAGTGTGCGCTGACCTTGACCTTGGGGGCAAACAGGCGGGAAAGCATGGAGCATTCCTTCCTCGTGATCGTCTTCTCAGGTGGGACATTACTCCCTGAGGGACGGCTTTTCGCGGGTGCCCCCATGGGCTTAGGACAAAAGTCCGGGGTCAGACTGAGACTGGTGGAGGAACGACCGGGGAGGTGCCGGCGATGCCGGAGCTGTCGCAGGAGACCGAGCGCGCGAGGGCGGCCGCGCTCTTCGGACTGGCCGAGGTGACCGGCCCGTCCATGGTGCCGACGCTCTACCACGGCGATCAGCTGGTGGTGCAGTACGGCGCGCGGGTGCGGCCGGGGGACGTCGTCGTGCTGCTGCATCCGTTCCAGCAGGACCTGCTGGTCGTCAAGCGGGCTGTGGAGCGGCGGGACGGCGGGTGGTGGGTGCGCGGGGACAACGCGTACGCCGGCGGCGACAGCACCGACTACGGGGTCGTGCCCGACGAGCTGATCCTGGGCAGGGTGCGGCTGCGCTACCGTCCGCGGAAGCCGACTCAGCGCTCGCCGTTGGCGCTGGTGCGCTGGGCGCTGTCGGCGGCCAGGCCGGTGCCGAGGGTTCGGTCCGTCCGGTCCGCCTCCAGGCGTTTGCGGGCGCGGTAGGCGGCCACGTTGGCGCGGGTCGCGCAGCGGTCGGAGCAGTAGCGCCGGGAGCGGTTCGTGGACGTGTCCAGGTAGGCGTTGCGGCAGGGGGGCGCCTCGCACAGGCCCAGGCGGTCCACGCCGTACTCGGTGAGGTGGAACGCCAGGCCCATGGCCGCGATCGCCGCGTAGCCCGCCGTCGCGTTCGACGGGTGGTCGGCCAGGTGCATGTGCCACAGCGGGCGGCCGTCGTCGTCGCGGAAGTCGTGGCCGGAGATCTGCGGGCTCACCGGGAACTCCAGGAGGAGGGAGTTCAGCAGGTCGACGGCGAGGGTCTCGTCGCCGTCGTCGGCCGCCTCGAACACCGCGCGCAGGCGGGCCCGGACCGAGCGGAACCGGGTGACGTCCGCGTCGGTGGCCCGGCGGCCCGCGGACCGGTTGATGCCGAACAGGGCGCGCACGGCCTCGACCGAGGTCAGCGCGTCCTTGCCCCGGGCCGGTTCCTCGCTGTTCACGAGGCGCACGGCGTAGTCCGAGTAATAGGCCAATTCCACTTGTAGTCCTTACGGAGGCGCTCTAATGTCGGGGTGCGGGCGGGGTAACGGCCGTTCGTAGTTCCAGGGTATTACGGGACATACGCGGTGGAGGATTGCGATGACGGACGCGCGGACGATCACGACCGGTACGACGGGTGCGACCGCTACGACGGCTGCGACCGGTACCGACTGGGCTGCCTGGCAGCGGAGCTGGGACCGCCAGCAGGAGTGGTACATGCCGGACCGCGAGGAACGCTTCCGGGTCATGATCGACATGGTCGAGGCGGTCGTCGGGGCGGAGCCGCGGGTGCTCGACCTCGCCTGCGGGACCGGGACCGTCACCGCCCGGCTGCTCGCCCGCCTCCCCGGCGCCACCAGCACCGGGGTCGATCTCGATCCGGCGCTCCTGGCCATCGCCGAGGGGACTTTCGAGGGCGACGACCGGGTCACCTTCGTGACCGCCGACCTCAAGGACCCGGAGTGGGCGACGGCGCTGCCGTACGACTCGTACGACGCCGTCCTGACCGCCACGGCCCTGCACTGGCTGCACAGCGAACCCCTCGCTGCCCTCTACGGATCGGTCGCGGAACTCGTCCGCGACGGGGGTGTCTTCATGAACGCGGACCACATGATCGACGAGACGACGCCCAGGATCAACGCGGCGGAGCGGGCGCTGCGGCACGCCCGCATGGAACAGTCCAAGGCCGGCGGGGCGCTCGACTGGGCGCAGTGGTGGCGGCTGGCGGGCGAGGATCCCGTCCTCGCCGGGCCCACCGCCCGCCGGTTCGAGATCTACGGCGAGCACGCGGACGGGGACACGCCCTCCGGGACGTGGCATGTGCGGCAGCTGCTGGAGAGCGGTTTCGGCGAGGCTCGCGCGGTGTGGGCATCGCCGTCGGACGCGTTGGTGCTGGCGTTGAAGTGAGAGCGCGGAGGACGGGGCGCGGAGAACGGGGCGCGGAGGACGGGGCGCCGAGCGCGGGGCGCGGAGGACGGAGGGGCGGTACGGGAACCCCGTACCGCCCCTCCGTCCTCTTGTGTCGCTACAGCACCTTCGACAGGAACGCCTGCGTCCGCTCGTGCCGCGGGTTGGTCAGGACCTCGCGCGGGTTGCCGGATTCGACGACCACGCCGCCGTCCATGAAGACCAGGCTGTCGCCGACCTCGCGGGCGAAGCCCATTTCGTGGGTGACGACGACCATCGTCATGCCGGACTCGGCGAGGTCGCGCATGACGTCGAGGACGTCGCCGACCAGCTCCGGGTCGAGGGCCGAGGTCGGCTCGTCGAACAGCATCAGCTTCGGGTCCATGGCCAGCGCCCGGGCGATGGCCACGCGCTGCTGCTGGCCGCCGGAGAGCTGCGAGGGGTAGCTCCCGGCCTTGTCGGCGAGGCCGACGCGGTCCAGGAGCTCGTTCGCGCGCTCCCGCGCCCGGGCCTTGCTGACGCCCTTGACCTGGACCGGGGCCTCGATGACGTTGTCCAGCGCCGTCATGTGCGGGAACAGGTTGAACCGCTGGAACACCATGCCGATGTCCCGGCGCTTCAGCGCGACCTCGCTGTCCTTGAGCTCGTACAGCTTGTCGCCCTTCTGGCGGTAGCCGACCAGCTCCCCGTCGACGTACAGGCGACCGGCGTTGATCTTCTCCAGGTGGTTGATGCACCGCAGGAAGGTCGACTTGCCGGAGCCGGACGGGCCGATGAGGCAGAACACCTCACCGTTCTTGACCTCCAGGTCGATGCCCTTGAGGACCTCGACCGCGCCGAAGGACTTGTGGACGCCCTCGGCCTTCACCATCGCGGTCATGCCGTGACCCCCTTCGGGCGGCGCGCGGGCAGGACGGCGGCCCTGAGGCGCTGGAGCGGGGTCGGCGGCAGGCTGCGGCTGGAGCCGCGGGCGTAGTACCGCTCGACGTAGTACTGGCCGACGCTCAGGATCGAGGTCATGATCAGGTACCAGGCGGCGGCGAGGAAGTACATCTCCACCGTGGAGCCCGCGTTCTGACCGATGTCCTGCGCCTCCTTGAACAGATCGGCGAACTGCACGGCCGAGACGAGCGAGGTCGTCTTCAGCATGTTGATGACCTCGTTGCCCGTCGGCGGCACGATCACCCGCATCGCCTGCGGGATGACGATCCGGCGGAGCGTCTTGATGTGACTCATGCCCAGGGCGTGCGACGCCTCGGTCTGTCCCTCGTCCACCGACAGCAGACCGGCACGGCAGATTTCGGCCATGTAGGCGGCCTCGTTGAGGCCGAGGCCGAGCAGCGCCGTCAGCAACGGCGTCATGAAGGACGACCAGTAGTCCTTGTAGATCGGGCCCAGGTTGATGTACTCGAAGACCAGGCCCAGGTTGAACCAGACGAAGAGCTGGACCAGGACCGGGGTGCCGCGGAAGAACCAGATGTAGAACCACGAGATCGACGAGGTCACGGGGTTCGTCGACAGCCGCATCACGGCGAGCAGGATGCCGCCGGCGATGCCGATCACCATGGACAGCACGGTGAGCAGCAGGGTGTTCCAGACACCGTGCAGAATGCGGTCGTCGAAGAAGTATTCGGGGATCGCGTCCCAGTTGATGTTGCCTTGCGCGAAGGCGTAGACGACCGATCCCAGCAGTGCGAGCGCGACGACGGCCGAGACGTACCGCCCCGGGTGCCGGACCGGGATGGCCTTGATGGCCTCCGGCCCGGCGGAGGGTGTCGCGTCGGGGCCGTCCGTCTTGTTGACGTCAGCAGTCACGGGTGGAGCCTTTCAGAGCCGATCAGGGGCGATCAGAGCCGAGTCGAACGGTGCCGGTTCAGGAACCGCCGTTGATCTTGGCCTCGGTGATCGCGCCGTCCGCGACACCCCACTTCTCGATGATCTTCTTGTACTCGCCGTCGGCGATGATCGCCTGGACGGCCGCCAGCAGGGCGTCCCGCAGCTGGGTGTTGTCCTTGGCGACGGCGATGCCGTACGGCCCGGCCTCGACCTGGTCGCCGACGATCTCGAAGTACTTGCCGCCGCCGCTCGTCTTCACCGAGTAGGCGGCGACGGGGAAGTCGGCGGAGACGACGTCCGCGCCCTTGGAGCGCATCCGGGTCTCGGCCTCCGGGTTGGTGGCGAAGTCCTCGATCTTGAGGGTCGCCTTGCCGGCGTCCGTGCACTTCTTCGCCTGGTCCTTGGCGAGGTCGTGGGAGAAGGTGTTGCGCTGCACCGCCATGGTCTTGCCGCACAGGTCGTCCCAGGTCTTGATGCCCTGGGTGTCGCCCGCGTTGGTGTACAGGGAGACACCGGCGGTGAAGTAGTCGACGAAGTCGACGCCCGCGCCGACCTTCTTGCCCGTGTCCGCGTCGATGCCGTCCTGGCGGTCCTTGGTGTCGGTCATGGCCGACATCGCGATGTCGTAGCGCTTGGACGCGAGACCGCCGATGAGGGTGTCGAACGTGGCGTTCTCGAACTCGAACTTCACGCCGAGCTGCTTGCCCATGGCTTCCGCGACGTCCGGGTCGATACCGACCGTCTTGCCGGAGCTGTCCTTGAACTCGACCGGCGCGTAGGCGATGTCCGAACCGACCTTGATGACGCCCTTGTCCCGGATCGGCTGCGGCAGCTTGGCGGCCAGCGGGGCCGAACTCGTCGAGGCGCTGCCGCTGCTCTCCGACTCGTTGTCCTTGGTCTGGTCGCCGCACGCGGTGAGCAGCAGGGCGCCGGCGACCGCGAGAGATCCGACCGCTGCCAGGCGGGTGCGCGCGGCGGTCGTGCGTCGGGTGATGCTGGCGGTCATGGTGGGTTCCTCCGGCGGATGGATGGAGATGCCGATGGTTCGACAATGCCGATGGGTCGACGAGAACACACACCTTTGGGTGTCGCGACCTCGTGTGATTACGGCATCTTGCCATTCGGACTACGTCCTTCAGGGGTCCACCCATGTCAAAATCGGATAACGGGCGACCCCCGAACCCCATCAGTCCGGTACATCACGACCGGATTGAGCCGGACCATCTGCGGGAATCTCCCGTTCCGGCCGGAAGATCTTCGGTTCATCTTGTGATGTGATCGTTTGGCGTGCGCTTCATACCTTGACTTGACTCCATGTGAGTCCATGTCAAGCGGTTTCAGGCCCCTTGGCGAGTCTTCGCGCATGACGCATGTCACTCCCGGTGACCACTGTCGAAGGTCCACAGGTCGAGGGATGTGACCTTGCACGAATCGACTCGTCGGCTGTGGTCTCCGTCCGGTAAGAAGGTTTTTTACACCCCTCATCCGGGGCTCAGGGCGCGTGTGCGGCGCGCCCGACGCGCAGGCGCCCGTCGCATCACCTCTGGGGCCCGCGCGATGCCCGCCCACTTCTCAATCAGGAGTGGCCACCCTCAAGCCAATGAAGACCTAAGGGGTAAGACACAGTGGCAGCGGAGATCGTCAATCCTCGCAGCGAGAGCGCCGACGGATCGGGCCAGGAGGGCGGTGCGGAGCCCCTCGATTCGTTCGACCCGGTGTTCGCGCTGCACCGTGGCGGCAAGATGGCCGTGCAGGCCACCGTTCCCGTCCGTGACAAGGACGACCTGTCCCTCGCCTACACGCCCGGTGTGGCGCGGGTGTGCACCGCGATCGCGGAGCAGCCGGATCTGGTCAACGATTACACGTGGAAGTCGTCCGTCGTCGCCGTCGTGACCGACGGCACGGCTGTGCTCGGGCTTGGCGACATCGGCCCGGAGGCCTCCCTTCCGGTGATGGAAGGCAAGGCGATTCTGTTCAAGCAGTTCGGCGGAGTGGACGCGGTCCCGATCGCGCTCGCCTGCACGGACGTGGACGCGATCGTCGAGACGGTGGTGCGCCTCGCGCCCTCGTTCGGCGGAGTGAACCTCGAGGACATCTCGGCGCCGCGGTGCTTCGAGATCGAGCGCCGGCTCCAGGACGCGCTCGACATCCCGGTCTTCCACGACGACCAGCACGGCACCGCGATCGTGTCGCTGGCGGCGCTGCGCAACGCGGCGAAGCTCAGCGGGCGTGACCTCGGCGAGCTGCGGGCGGTCATCTCGGGCGCCGGCGCGGCCGGTGTCGCCATCGCCAAGATCCTGGTCGGGGCCGGCATCGGGGACGTCGCGGTCACCGACCGCAAGGGCATCGTCTCGGCGGACCGCGAGGACCTCACCGACGTCAAGCGCGAGCTGGCCGAGATCACCAACAAGGCCGGGCTGAGCGGTTCGCTGGAGGACGCGCTGGCCGGCGCCGACGTGTTCATCGGCGTCTCCGGCGGTACGGTCCCGGAGGAGGCGGTTGCCTCGATGGCGAAGGGCGCGTTCGTCTTCGCCATGGCCAACCCGACCCCCGAGGTGCACCCGGACGTCGCCCACAAGTACGCGGCGGTCGTCGCCACCGGGCGGTCGGACTTCCCGAACCAGATCAACAACGTGCTGGCGTTCCCGGGCATCTTCGCCGGTGCGCTGCAGGTGCGGGCGTCTCGGATCACCGAGGGCATGAAGCTCGCGGCCGCGGAGGCGCTGGCCGGGGTCGTCGGCGACGATCTCGCGGCCGACTACGTCATTCCGTCGCCGTTCGACGAGCGGGTCGCCCCCGCGGTGACTGCGGCCGTTGCCGCGGCTGCCCGTGCCGAGGGCGTTGCCCGCCGTTGACGTTCGGCTGAATGGCCCCGCCCGTCAGGGCGGGGCCATTTCTTGCCCACCCACCAGCCCGTTCGGGTGAGCTGCCGCGGCGCCGTCCCCGAAGGCTTCGCCTCCCGGGACCCCCATCGGCCCCGAAAGGGCCTCGTCCTCGAACTCCCCGGAGGGGACGCCCCCGGACGGGCTGTTCCGCAAGAGGGCGTGTCTCACAGTCGTCCCCGGTTTCGCCCGCCCCTCCCCGCGCCTATCGTCGAAGACATGTTCGCCGTCTACGCCGCCCGAATCGACCGCGACCAGCCGCTTTCCGGCCTGGAGTTGGGGGAGCGTCCGGCCCCCGAGATCCGGCCCGGCTGGAGCGTCGTCGACGTCAGGGCCGCCTCCCTCAACCATCACGATCTCTGGTCGCTCCGGGGCGTCGGTCTCCCGGAGGGCCGGCTGCCGATGATCCTCGGCTGCGACGCCGCCGGTGTCGACGCGGACGGCAACGAGGTCGTCCTGCACTCCGTCATCGGGCAGACCGGGCACGGGGTCGGACCCGACGAACCCCGTTCCATCCTCACCGAGCGCTACCAGGGCACCTTCGCCGAGCAGGTCGCCGTGCCGACCTGGAACATCCTGCCCAAGCCCAAGGAGCTCTCCTTCGCGGAGGCCGCCTGTCTGCCCACGGCCTGGCTGACGGCGTACCGGATGCTCTTCACCAACGCGGGTGTGCGGCCCGGTGACTCCGTTCTCGTCCAGGGGGCGGGGGGCGGGGTCGCGACGGCGGCCATCGTGCTGGGCAAGGCGGCCGGTCTGCGGGTCTTCGCCACCAGCAGGGACGAGGCCAAGCGGAAGCGGGCGCTGGAGCTCGGCGCCGTCGAGGCCGTGGAGCCGGGGGCGCGGCTGTCGCAGCGGGTGGACGCCGTGATCGAGACCGTCGGCGCGGCCACCTGGTCCCATTCGGTGAAGTCGCTGCGGCCCGGCGGCACGCTCGTCATCTCCGGGGCCACGAGCGGCGACCGGCCCTCGCACGCCGAACTCACCCGGATCTTCTTCCTGGAGCTGAAGGTCGTCGGCTCCACCATGGGCACCAAGGACGAGTTGGAGGACCTGCTCTCCTTCTGCGCCGCAACGGGTGTCCGCCCCGTCATCGACGAGGTGCTCCCGCTCGACCGGGCCCGCGAGGGCTTCGAACGGCTCGCGTCCGGCGACCAGTTCGGCAAGATCGTGCTCACCCACTCCTGACATCGTGCTCACCCGCTCCTGACGAGGACACCGCGAGTTGTCAATTTCGGTTGACATCCCTGCTGTGTCAATGTAAGTTGACGCCATGACCGAAGCAACGGATCTCGCCGAGCGCGCCGGCGACCGCGATCCACGGGTCGGACTGCGCGCCGTCGCCGCACTGCGCCGACTGCTGGAGCAGTTGGAGGCGGTGCAGGTGCGCAGTGCGCGCAATCAGGGCTGGTCGTGGCAGGAGATCGCCGCGGAACTCGGGGTCAGCAGGCAGGCCGTGCACAAGAAGTACGGGAGGCAGTGATGTTCGAGCGGTTCACGAAGGACGCCCGGGCCGTGGTCCGGGGGGCGGTGGTGCACGCCGAACGGGCGGGGGCCGAGCGGGTCGAGGAGACGCATGTGCTGCTCGCCCTCCTCGACCGCGAGGGCAGCCGCGGTTCGTTCGCGTTGGCCTCGCTCGGGCTGCCGCCGGGCCGGCGCGAGGGACTGGTACGGGATCTCGGCGAGGTCCGCCGCCGGGGCGGCCTCTCCCGCGCCGACGCGGACGCCCTCTCGGGGCTGGGCATCGACGTCTCGGAGATCGTCGCGCGGGTCGAAGAGGCCCATGGGGAAGGCGCGTTGGCGGCCGAGGGCAACGGTGGGCGGGGCGGTTCCGGCGGGCGCCTGTTCGGCGGGCGGCCCTTCGGCCGCGAGACCAAGGAGCTGCTCACCGACACCCTGCGCATCGCCCTCAGCCGCCGCGAACGGTCCATCGGCGACGAGCACCTGCTGCTCGCCCTCACCAGCCGCCGCGGCGTCCCCGCCGAACTCCTCGCCGACCACGGCGTCACCTACACGGCCCTCACCCGGGTGCTGTACGGCCATGGTCGAGAAGGCGAGGCCAAGGCCGGCTGAGGGGCCCTGTCAGGGCCAGGGGCTCGTCAGGGCCTCGGGGCGCGGAGTATCACTCCGATGTGTGCCGCCGCCGTCGACAGATGGCGGCGGGCCTCGCGGAGCTGGTCGCCGGTGACGCCGTGGTCGCGCGCCGCGTCGCGGATGTCGTCCCGGAAGCGGTCGAGCAGGCGGTCCAGGTCGCGGGCCGGGTCGCCGCCGGGGTCCTCGTGCGCCCAGGCCGGCTCGTACTCGGCCGGGAAGTCCTCCGGAGTGCGGGAGTACTCCGGACGCTCGGCTGCCGAGGGCTTCGGCGGCGTCGGTCCTGTCGTGCCGGGGCGGGCGAAGCCGAAGTCCTTGCCGTGTTCCCTTCCGAAGTCCTTGCCAAACTCCCCGAACTCCTTGGCGAGTTCGGTCAGGCCCTCCCGGACGCCGGTCGGCCAGTCGCCCCGGGTGAAGTGGTCCTGGACCTGTTCCTGGACCCGGCGCGCGATGCGCTGCACCTCCTCCTGGGCCTGGGTCCGGGCCCGCTCCTGAGCCTCCTTGGCCTGGCGGCGGGCCCGCTGGGCTTCGTCCCGCGCGCGACGGCTCTCGTCCTTCGCCCGGCGGGCCTGTTCCTTCCACTCCTGCTTGACACGGCGCATCTCCTCCTTGGCGGCGCGCCACGCCTCCTTGTCGCCGTACTCCCCGTACTCCGCGGAGTCGCCGTGTTCGCCGTGTTCGCCGTGGTCTCCGTGCGCGCCGTGTTCTGCGGAGCTCGCCCCGGTGCCCCTGCGGGCCTCCGAGGCCGCGGCTCGCATCTCGCGGCGCAGATCGCCCGCCGCGCCGCGTACGTCGGCCCGGATCTCCGCGGCCAGCTCGGCGACCGATTCGCGGATCTCCAGCTCCAGGTCGACCAGTTCGCCGCTGCGGTCCGCCAGTTCGGCCCGGCCCGCGTCGGTGATGGCGTACACCTTGCGGCCGCCCTCGGTGGTGTGGGTGACCAGGCCCTCGGCCTGCAGCTTGGCCAGCCGGGGGTACACCGTGCCCGCCGAGGGGGCGTAGAGCCCCTGGAAGCGTTCTTCGAGAAGGCGGATCACCTCGTAGCCGTGACGCGGTGCTTCGTCCAGCAGCTTCAGGAGGTAGAGGCGGAGACGGCCGTGGGCGAAGACGGGAGGCATGTCAGAGCACCTTCTTGTCGTCGGTCGTGCTGTCGGCCGGGTCGGCGGAGGAACGGTCGCCGCCCGGGCCGGAAACGGCATTGTCTCCCGCCTCGGCCCCGGCTTCGGTCCCCGCCTCGGTTCCGTGTGCGGCCCAGGCCTCGGCGTCGGCCTCCTGCTCCGGAGGCCTCCGGAGCAGGGCGATCGAGCCGGAGACCGTCGTGGCCTTGAGGCGGCCGTTGCCCGCGCCCAGGCGGCCGGTGATGCGCTTGGCTCCCCACTGGCCGCTGACCCGGAGATCCTCGAAGGCGTTGGAGACCGAGCCGCTCGCGGTGTTCGCCTCCACCTGTGCGTCCGCCGGGTGGGGCAGCCGGATGGCGATCTCGCCCGAGACGCTGGTCAGGTCGATGTTCGTGGGGCGGCTCGTGGGGTCTATGTCGACGATCATCGACCCGCTCACGGAGTCGGCCTTCACGGAGGAGCCGGCCTCGACCACGGTCAGGTCCCCGGAGACGGAGTTGAAGCGCAGATCGCCGGTGAGGGCCTGGGCCTCCACGCTCCCGGAGACGGTGTCCGCGCGCACCGGGCCCGCGAGCCCCACCAGGGTCGTGTCTCCGTTGACCCCCTTCACCTCGGCGTGGCCGTCGATGCCCGAGACCACCGCCGCGGCGCTCACCACGCCCACTTCCACCCGGGTGCCGGCCGGCACGGCGAGCGAGACGACGGCGCTGCGCCGCCAGCCCTTGCGGTCGAGCCACTTGAGGAAGCCCTTCCAGGGCAGGTCCTCGTACGCCACCGTCAGGTTCCCGTCGAGGTGGCTCACCGCCAGGGGCGGTCCTTCGATCCGGGAGATTTCCAGGTGGGCGGAACCTTCGTCCGTACCCACCACGTTCACAGTGCCGTTGACGATGCGCACGTGCAGTTCGTGCACGGGCTCGTCGAAAGAGAGCTTCCTCGGCTCGGCGACGGACCACTCGGACATGGTGCGGACCTCCTCCAGGGCAACGACACGACACGCCATATCGCGTCTCACGTAAAACACGATATATCGCGGTCGTCGAAAGTCAAGACACCCGTTCTGGTGATCATTCCCGCCCAAAGGTGACGAACTGGCCTAGCGTGTGATCATGCCGAGCGAAGACACGGAAGCCGGGGAACACGGCGGCGCGCTGCTGCTCTGCCGGGCCGAA
This sequence comes from Streptomyces sp. NPDC050263, assembly GCF_040655955.1. Lineage (NCBI taxonomy): Bacteria > Bacillati > Actinomycetota > Actinomycetes > Kitasatosporales > Streptomycetaceae > Streptomyces > Streptomyces sp. NPDC050263. The sequence goes on from NZ_JBFAKW010000020.1 coordinate 19,298, forward strand.
CCCGAGTCCGTCGCCCCCGCCGCCCATCTCCTGCGCGCCCGCATGCTGCTCACCGGGGCCGGAGAGTCAGGCGGCGAGTGGAGCGTCCTGGTTCCCGAGGGCGGGCCGTGGCAGCGCGGCGGCGAACCGGTGGACCGCGTCCTCACCGGCTGGGCCACCGCCCTGGCCGTCGGCGCCCCCTGGCCGGTGCTCGCGCTGTGGTGGGACGCCGACCGCGCCGGGTTCACCCTGGCCTCGGGCTTCCGCCGTCCCGTCGGCTACGTCTGGCTCGCGGACGGCACTCCGGTCGGCGAGGACGAGGCCATGCGCACCTTCGCCGCCCGACTGGGCCTCGACCCCGTCCACGACATGGAGTGCCTGGAACGGCTCACGCGGCAGGACGGCGGCGCCGACGCCCACGCGCGTGTGCGTGCCGTGGTCGCCGTCCTCGCCCGTACGGGCCTCGCGCTCCCCGTCGGCCTGGCTCCCGGCGCCCCCGCCGACCGGCTGCGCGACGTCGCCCGCGCCCGGCCGGACGTCCGGCAGATCGCCTGGCTGGGCTGGCGGGAGACGCTCCGCGTCGAACTCGACGCCGTGGAGGACAAGGTCGAGCACAGCCCCCTGGGGCCCTGGCTGCCCTGGTCGGGCAGCCCGCGCGCGCGTGCTCTCGTCCTCGCCCAGGTGGCGGCCGGTCTGCCCCTCACGGTCTGGGGAGTGCGCCGGCGCAGCGCGGGCTGGATCGCGGCGGGCGCGCTGCTCCTGGCCCACGGTGCGCTCGGACTGTCGTACGAACTGGTCCGGCCTCGCGACTGACGCGACTGACGCGACTGACGCGAATGGCTGTGACTGACGCGACTGGACCGTGGCTCACCGGACCTGTTCGGCCTGCTGGGTCTACTCGTCGTCCTCGTCGTCGTCCAGTCGTGCCAGCCACGTCGCCAGGCGCTCCACCGGCACCTCGAAGTCCGGGTTCAGGTCGACGAACGTCCGCAGCTGCTCGGCGAGCCACTCGAAGGTGACCTCCTGCTCGCCGCGCCGCTTCTCGAGTTCCTCGATTCCGCGATCGGTGAAGTACATGGATCGTGCTCCGTGGGTGGGTCGCAGGGATAGGGATCCTCCCTCGGGGGAAGGACCTTTGTTCCTGTGAAGGGGGAAAGGTTCCGCTGTCCGGTGGGGAGGGGACAGGAAAAGGATAGGCGTACGCACGGGCGGGACCAGGGGGACCGGGGATGCGGGGGAGTGCGATGAGCGGTGATGACGTGACGCGGGTGGCGCGTATCGCGCTACCGGACGGAACACCGGTGTGGGCCCGGATCTCGGGGGCCGAGGAGCTGTCCGCGCCGGCCGGGCAGGCCGGGCGGCTGTCGTACAGCGACACCGGGTTCACCGAGCGGGTGGAGGCGAGCGTGGAGAGTCTGCACGCGCTCGTCACGGGGGTCGCGCGGTCGCTGGCGGAACCACTGCGCGCGGTGCGGCCCGACGAGGTGAGCGTCGAGTTCGGCATCGAGCTGACCGCCAAGGCCGGGAAGGTCGTGGGACTGCTCGCCGACGGCGAGGCCAAGGCGGGCATCACGGTCACCCTCACCTGGAACAGCGGCCCACCGGACCTCGACGCACCACTCCCTGCGGCCGACCCGCACGCCGCCACGGCGCCCCGCGCGCGTGACGGCTCGTCCTCCACGGCGCCTCGCGCGCGTGGCGGCTCATCGTCCGACGGAAGCGGGGCGCGGCACGAGGGCGCGTCCCCCGGCGCGTCGATGCACGGGGGCGGCGACGGCACGCTCGGCGGGGGCGGAGCGTGACGGGCGGGCACGCCCTGGGCGCATCGAACGCGTTCGATGCGGCCCGCCGTGCACTGCGTGGACTCGTCGTGGCGGCGACCGTGCGCATTCATCGCCCGGTCGTCGGGTATGCCCTGGAGGAGCCCGGCACGTTCCTCGGGAGTGGCTTCTTCGTCGCCCCGAACTGGGTTCTGACCTGCGCACATGTGGCCTGCGGCGGGGAGGGGGGCGAGGTCGCGGTGGTGTATGAGACGGCGCCCGGGCGGGGTGTCTCGACCGCACCCGGCAGGGTGGTGGCGACCCTCCCCGACCGCGCCGAACAGACCGTGCCCGCGGCCGGCAACTGGCCGGCCCCGGACCTGGCCCTGGTCCAGCTGACCGAACCCGCGGACGACCACGAGTGCGTGTACGTCTCCGAGCGCCCGGCCGCCTACTACGGCGAGGGCCGGGTGCTGTACGCCGGCTGGACCGAGAACGAGGGCCGCTTACAGGTCCTCGACGGCACGCTCACCGTGCAGGGAACGATCGGCGGCTGGTCGTCGGACGTGCAGATGCGGCTGGGCGACAACGACCTGCCGTACGGCGTCTCCGGCGGCCCGGTGATCGACCCCGCGCGCGGTGAGGTGATCGGCGTGCTGAAGGCGCGCTCGGACCACCGGCCCGGCGGCACGTCCACCGGGATCGAACAGCTGCGCACCCTGCGGGTCCCCGTGGAGCGGGTCTCCGCCGAGCACAGCGACCTCTACCAGGCCGTCTTCCACGCCCACGACCGCTACCACCGCGACCGGCAGCGGCACCCGGCCGCGCGCCGCCAGACGTGGACCGACGTGCAGGGTCGACTCGGCGCCCGCCCGGGGCGCACCCTCAGCCCGGACGAGCGGATCCAGCTGCTCGGCCGACTCGCCGAACTCCCGCCGCCCGACAGCACCCGCGGCCTGCTGGACATCCTCGACTCCCTGCCGGACTTCCAGGCGCCCACCCCGCTGCCCGCGCCGCGCGGCTGGCGCGACGGTCTGGGGGCGCTGTACGAGAGCGCGAGTGACGACGGGGCGCTGGAGCTGGTGCTCGACTACGCGATGCGGGCGATGTCCGCTCCGCGCCCGTTCCTCGTGCCCAGCACCCCGGATGCCGAGAAGGCCCTGTGGGTGTGGGTGTGGCAGGCCGCGCAGCGGCTGAGCGCCCGCTACCGGGCCGGCCTCGCCGAGCAGCGCATCGAGCGTCTGCGCTGCCGGGACCAGGCGGAGCACGACGTGGAACAGCACCCGAACCACGACATCCCCGACACGTTCTCGGGTACTCCCCGTCCGGTCCCCGCCGGCGCCGGCCCGAGGCCCGGCGCCGGCGCGCACAGGCCGCACCGGCGTCCCGACTCCGACGCACGCGCGCGTGCCCGCGCCCGTGCCGTCGGCAGCGTGGCCCGGCCCTCCGCTCTGCTCGAACTGGTGCAGCGCGGCTGGGAGCCGGACCGCTGCGACTGGTCGGTCTCCGTGTCCGCGCCCGGCGGGGACGCGGTCCGGCTGCACGAGACCGAGCGCACGCCCCTGGCCGAGCTGCCCGCCCACCTGGCCGGTCCGCTCGCGGAGGCCTTCCGCCACTGCGACGAGCCCGGCCGGCCCGCGCTGCTCCAGGTGGCGCTGCCGCACGCGCTGCTCGGCCTGGAGGTGGACACCTGGCAACTGCCTCCCGAGACGGAGCCGTTGGGCACCCTGCGGCCGGTCGTCGTGCGCTGCGCCGACCGCGACCGGCTGCCCGACGACGCGTTCGGCGCGTACGACGCCGGCCGCTTCGACGACCCGTACGGCCCGGACGACTTCGGCGATGTGGACGAGGAGCGCCGGGCCCGCTGGCGCTGGCTGCACGCGCACCGCGCGCGGGCCGAAGTCCTGGACTGCGACGAGGGGTTGCGCAAGCCCGTGCCGACCGTGGAGCAGTTGCGCGCCCTGTCGCACGGCACCGTCCCGGTGCTCTGCCGGTACGGCGACCTCCGCTTCGAGGACGACGCGGCGGCACTCGCGCGGATCGTGCTCGGGGGCTACGGCGTGGCCCTGTGGCGGCGTCGGCGCGGACAGCCCGACGACGTGTGCGGGGAGTTCCATCGCGGCACGATCGACGAGATCGCCGAACCATCCAGCGCGCAGGCCCTTCCCGAGGCCGTGCACGATCTTCGGATGCGGCTGCGCGCGGGCCGCACCGAGTCCTTCTGGGCGGACGGGGTCGCCCTGTTGTACGACGATCCCCACCAGCCCCTCCCCGGAACCGGTGACCTGCTGGAGGCTCCTTGAGCCCACCCTCGCGCGGGGCCGGTCGGCCCCTTACCAGGCACCCGCAGGATGGATAACGTGATGCACGTTCGGACGGCCGCGGCGGTGGACGAGTGACGAGGACCGGATCATGACCGAATCCAGTGAGTGGCTCATCTACCGAGGCGCCGGCGAACCGCACGACGGGATCGAGCGACTGCCCGATCCGCCCCCCTGGCGGGACTTCACCAGCCGTGACGCGGCGGGCTCCGGCGACGGATCCGAGGACCGCAGGCTCGGCGCGCACCGGCATCTGGCCGAGCTGCACCGGCCGGGCGCCGAGGAGCTGGAGATGATCAACGCGGCGCTCTATCTGCGCCGCCCGCTGCTCGTCACGGGCAGCCCCGGCGCGGGCAAGAGCACCCTCGCCCACTCGGTGGCGTACGAACTCGGCCTCGGCAATGTGCTGCGCTGGTCCATCGTCAGCCGTTCCGCGCTCCAGGACGGGCTCTACCACTACGACGCGATCGCCCGGCTCCAGGACGTCCAGATCGCCGCGCAGGGCGGGTTCGGGTCGGCGGCGGGCACTCCGGGCGCGGTCGAGGGCATCGGCAGCTACATCCGGCTGGGCCCGCTCGGCACCGCGCTGCTGCCCTCGGACACCCCGCGCGTGCTGCTCATCGACGAGCTGGACAAGAGCGACATCGACCTGCCCAACGACCTGCTGAACGTCCTGGAGGAGGGCGAGTTCGCGATCCCCGAGCTGGAGCGGATCGCCGACCGGCTGCCGGACGGCGAGGCGGAGGTGCTGACCGCCGACGGCGTGAAGGTCCGGGTGCGCGACGGCCGGATACGCTGCCGCGCCTTCCCGTTCGTGGTGCTCACCAGCAACGGGGAGCGGGACTTCCCGGCCCCGCTGATGCGCCGCTGCATCCACCTGGAGCTGGGGCGCCCCGACCACAACCGGCTCGCCACGTTCGTCCGCGCCCATCTCGGGGACGAGGCGGCGCGCGCGGGGGACGATCTGATCACCCGGTTCCTGGAGCGGTCGCGCAGCGAACTCCTCGCGGCCGACCAGCTGTTGAACGCGATCTACCTCACCGACGCGGCCGCGCCGCCCAGTCGGGACCGCCTGGCAGACCTGCTCATCCAGCGACTCGACCGCCCGAGGTGAGGGCCTGATGCCCGACGCAGCGGCCCGCCACGGCCCCGTACCGCCCGACGGCGATCCGCTCGCCGAACTCGTGGCGCGGTTGCGGGAGGTCGGGCTCGATCCCGATGTGGCGCAGCTGTGCGACGCGCTCTGGCTGGCGCGGTGGACCCGGCCGGTGGACGTGGCGGAGCCGGAGGAACCGCACACCGCGACCGGCGGGCCGCCCGGACTCCGGCTCGCCGGGACGCACGACCGGGACCCGGGCGGCCGGGACGCGCGGGAGCGGACCGGGCGGCCGGAGCGGCCCCCGCAGGACATGGTGGCCGACGGGCGCGTGAACCTGTACCCGATGCCGCAGGACGGGCTCCCGCGGGCCCGTGGCGCGGGCCGCGCCACCGCGCTGCCGGTCGGCGTTCCCGCGGCCCCCGCACTGCCCGCCCCGCTCGAACTCCAGCGCGCATTACGGCGGTTGCAGCGCTACCGGAGCCCGGCGCCGCCGCTGCGCACGACGCTCGACGAGACGGCGACGGCGGAGCGCAGCGCCCAGGCGGGCGGCCTGATCCTGCCCGTCCACCGTGCCGTCACCCGGGGGGACGCCCGGCTGCAACTGGTCCTGGACGCCTCCTCGTCGATGCGTGTGTGGGATCGGCTCTTCATCGAACTCCAGCAGGTTTTCGGCCAGTTGGGCGCCTTCTCCGACATCCAGGTCAGTCATCTGCACCAGGGCCCGGACGGCGAGCCCGCCGTCAGCCGCAGCCCCGACACGTTCGCGGCGCCGCTGCATTCCACCGACCGGCTCAGCGACCCCACCGGCCGCCGGATCGTGCTCTTCGTCAGCGACTGCGCGGGCCCGCTGTGGCACAGCGGACAGGCGCACCGGCTGCTGCACCACCTCTCCCGGCAGGGTCCGGTCGCCGTGCTCCAGCCACTGCCGCAGCGTCTGTGGAACCGCACCCGACTGCCCGTGATCTTCTGTGAGTTGAGCCGCGGCGAGACCCTCGGCGGAGCCTCCGCACTGCGCGTCCGCACCCCCGCAGGCGTCCCCGCGGAGGCCCGCCGCGGCGCTCTGCCCGTGCCGGTGCTGCCGCCCGAGCCGGTCGCTCTCGGCGCCTGGGCCAGGCTGCTGTCCGGGGCCGGCGCCGGGCCCGTGCCGGGCACCGTGGGCTGGGTGCGCGCCGACCAGCCGCCCGCCCCGACCCCGCGCGCGGACCGGCGGCGCACCCCGTTCGAACGGGTCAGCAGGTTCAGCTCCAGCGCCTCCTCGGCCGCCGCACGGCTCGCCGTCTACCTGGCGGCCGCGCCCCTGTGCCTGCCGGTGATGCAGCTCGTCCAGCGCACGATGCTGCCCGACTCGGGCCCGTCCGAACTCGCGGAGGTGCTGGTCGGCGGCCTGCTCACGCGCGCCACGGAGTCGGCCGAGTACGCCGACGACGGCGCCCAGTGGTACCGCATCGAGCCGGACGTCCGCGACGCCCTGCTGTCCCGGCTCGGCCGCGACGAGGCCATGCTGGTGCTCAAGCACTGCTCGGAGTACATCGAGCAGCGCTTCGGCAAGGGCGGCCCCAACTTCCCGGCCCTCGCCCTCGCCCAGCTCGGCGACGGCGGCGCGGGCCGCCCCTACACGCCCACCGCCCGCCCCGCGGGCAACGGCGGCGACCACGGCGACAACGGCGGCAACGGCGACGAAGCGCCCGTGCCGCAGCCCTTCGCCGAGGTCGCGGCCCGCGTCCTGCGCCGGTTCATGCCGCTGCCCGAGCAGTTCGAGACCCACGGCGGACGCGGCGGCCCGGGACAGCCCGCGGACCGGCCGACGCACCAGGCTGTCCGCAGGGCCCGCGCCCTGATCGAACGCTTCGACAGCGAGGGCATGATCCAGGACGTGATCGACGCCGTGCAGTTGCTGCGCGGCGCGACCGAACACGAGCGGCCCGTCGGCGCGGACCCCGAACTGTGGGCCGAGTACGCGCACTGCACGCTGCGCCTGTGGGAGGTGCAGGGCGGCGACGACCTGCTCCAGGAGGCGGAGGCGGCCGCGGAGCGGGCCACCGCGCACCCGCGCCGGCTGCACGAACGGGCCGTCCTCGCCCGGGTGCTGCACGCCGCCGCCACCGACCGCAGGCGCCGCGGCGACCGGACCGGCGCCCTGGACCTGCTGCGCCGCGCCGACCGTGAGTACGCCGTGGCCTGCGCGGCGCCCGACCTGGACGAGAACCAGACGCTGAAACTCACCCTGGAGCGGGTGCGGGCCCTGGAGGCGCAGTGGCGGCTCGGCGGGGACAGCGCGCTGCTCCAGGGCGCCGTCGGCATGCTGGAGGCCTTCGCCGACGTCTGGCCCGACCGCCGGCTGCGCCCGCCCGAACTCCCCCTGGAACACGGCCGGATCCTGCTGCGGCTGTCCGGTGCCACCGCCGACCCCGTGCAGGCCCGGCTCTACGCGGAGCAGGGCGCGCAGTCGCTGCGCAACGCCCTGGACACGGCCGAACCGCCGTCCACCGCCGAGTCGGTACGCGCGCGTGTCCGGATCCTGCTCGACCTGGTCGACGCGCTGCTCCGGGCCGGCGGCCCGCTGGACGACGCCCAGACCCGGGTCGACGAGGCCCTCGCCCTGGTCCGCGAACAGGGCCGACGGGCGGCTCTGCTGGCGCGCGCCGGGCGGATCGCCGTCGCCCGCTACGCCGAGTCGGGCGAGCCGGCGGAGCTGGAGACGGCCGCGGACCGCTTCGCGCAGGCCGCCCAGCGGATGTCACGCGACGCGCCCGCGCACGCCGACGTGCTCGCCGAGTGGGGCGAGGCGCTGCTGCGGCTGGCCGGGCTTCAGTCCGGCGCGCGGGCGCAGGGCACCCTCTCCCGGGCGATCCGCGTCCTGCGGGACTGCCGGATGGAGACTCCGGCGGGCAGCGCCCAGGTCGCCCACCGGCTGCTGCTGCTCGGCCGCGCGCTGATGCTGCGCTACCGGGCCCGCGGGGACCGCGTCGACCTGCGCGAGGCCGAGCACCTTTTCGGCCTCGCGGCGGCGGACGCGGAGGACCCGCTGCTGGCCGCGCGCTGCCGACTCGACCTCGGCCAGGTCCAGTTCGAGGCCTACCGCAGCCTGCGCCGTCCGGCCCGCCTCGACCTCGCGGTCGACGCCTTCCGCGACGCGGCGGAGGCGGCCCGGGAGGCGGAGGGGGCGGCCGAGACCGATCGCCGCCGGCAGGAGGCCGTCCAGGCGGGTGCGCAGGCGCACCACTGGCGGGGTATGTCCTATGAGGCGGCTGCACGACCACGGGCCGCCAGGGAGGCCTACCGGGCCGCCCGCGCGGAGTGGTCGCGGCTGCCGGAGGGCAGCCTGGTCGCCGACGGCCCGACGGCCGCCGAGACGGCGGAGCGGCTGGCCGCACTGGAGCGCGTGACGTGAGCGGGTCGAGTCGGGAGGGGTGGGCACGATGGACGTACGGGGCGAGTCCGCGGGGGTGACGGGGGAGCAGCTGCCGGATCTGCTGGCGCTGGATCTCGCGGAACTGGGCACGATCGAGCATCCCGTGCTGCGGGAGGTGGTGGAGGAACTGCGGGACCGGGCGGGGAAGTCGACCGACATGCTGTGGGGCTTCGACTCGGTACTGCTCTGACCGCGCTGCTCTGACCGGGCTGCTCCGACCGCGCTGCTCTGACCGGGCTGCTCCGACCGCGCTGCTCCGACCGGGCTGCTCCGACCGCGCTGCTCCGACCGCGCTGCTCTGACGGCCCCGTACCGCACGGGTTCGATCGTTTGAAGTCGATTCCAGTCTCTTCTGTGCAGGACTCGGACAAGTTCGGTCGCGCGGGGTTTGTGCACGGCATCCACCCGGGAATGCGCCCCATGCGGCACGCAGGGCCGACGGCATGGGGGTGCTGGGGTGTCTGGACAGGGCTTCCGGCAGTTCATCGTGAAGATGCACGGCCGCTGCAACCTCGCCTGCACCTACTGCTACCTGTACGAGGGCCCCGACCGCACCTGGCGTACCCGCCCCGGGGCCGCCGCCCCCGAGGTCCTCGACCGCACCGCGACCCGTATCGCCGAACACGCGCGCAGCCACGCCCTGACGGCCGTCTCCCTCGTCCTGCACGGAGGAGAGCCCCTGCTGGCCGGCGCCGAGACGCTGGCCGGCTTCACCGCCCTGGTACGCGCGCGTGTCCCCGCCCACTGCACGGTCCACGCCGTCGTCCAGACCAACGCCACCCTGCTCACCGCACGGCGGCTGGCCGTCCTGGCCGACGGCGGCGTCAGGATCGCCGTCAGCCTCGACGGCGGCCTCGCCGCGCACAACGCGCGCCGCGTCGACCACGCGGGTCGCCCGTCCTGGCCCGCCGCCTCGCGCGGGGCCCTGCTGGTCGCCGAGCACGCCCCGCAGGCGTACGCCGGCATCCTCACCGTCGTCGACGTCACGCTGGACCCGGTGGAGACCTACGAGTCCCTCCTCGCGCTGCGTCCGCCCGCACTGAACCTGCTGCTGCCGCACGGCAACTGGTCCGCCCCACCGCCGCACCGGACGGGCGCCCGGCACGGGGAGTGGCTGTCCGCCGTCTTCGACCGCTGGTGGACGGCCGGCCGGCGGGAGACCCGGGTCCGGCTCTTCGAGGAGTGCGTCGCACTGCTGCTGGGGCTGCCCTCGGCCACGGAGGCCCTGGGCCTCGCGCCCTTCGACGCCGTCGTGGTGGAGACCGACGGCTCGATCGAGCAGGCGGACTCCCTGAAGTCCGCGTACGACGGCGCCGCGCGGACCGGCCTGGACGTCTTCCGGAACACCTTCGACGAGGCGCTGAGGCATCCGGCGGTGGCCGTCCGGCAGGCGGGCGTCGCGGGCCTCGCGGACCAGTGCCGAAGCTGTCCGCTGCTGACGGTCTGCGGCGGCGGCCACTACGCCCACCGCTACCGCGCCGGACACGGCTTCCGCAACCCCTCCGTGTACTGCGCCGACCTCCAACACTTCATCCACCACGTCGCCACCCGCCTCACCGCGGCCACGCCGGTTCCGGTCGCCCGCGAACGGAGCGCACCGTGATCCGGCCGACGGTCCCGGACCGGATGCTGGCGGAGTTGGGCCGCACCGAGGCGGGCCCCGACACGCTCGCTCTCCTGGTGCGGGACCAGGACACCCGACGCCTGCTCCTGCTGCGCGCCGTGCTCGACGCGGCCGACGCCGCGGACCCTGCCGTCTGCTCCGTCGGCCGAAGGGCGCGCCTGCGCGACGACTGGGCCCTCCTCACCGAGGCCGACAGCCCCCGGCCGCCCGACCCCGGGCACCCCCGACCCCACGGTCAGCGGCCGGGGCGGCACGGTGTCGGGCTCACGCCCGCCCGGGCCCGTCTCTTTCATCCGTTGACCGGGCCGTGGGCGCTGAGCTGCCTGCGCGGGCTCGACGACCGCAGCGGACCGCCGGACGAGCGGCGGGCCCGTCGGCTCCGGCAGGACCTCGCCCACTTCAGCGCCGTAGCCGCCGTGGCCGCGGCCCGCGCCGGGATCCCCTTCGCCGTACGGCTGACCGCCCGCGCCGGGGCGCTCACCCTGCCCTCCCTCGGCTCCCTGCGCACGGCCGCCGCCGGCGACGTCCCGGTCGACGTCACCCACCGGGACGGATGTCTGGCGATCCGTCAGCCCGACGCGCCGGACGTCTTCGTGCGGCTGGAGCGCGGGATCGGCGCCTGGTCCGGTGCCCTCGCCTGGACGCCCGCGCACGCCCTGCCCGGACTGCTGCCCGGCACCGCGCCCATGCCCCTGGACGACGTCGACCCCTACCGTGCCGGGCCCGGCCCCCGCCGTCGGACGCTCGACGGAGCGGCCACGCTCGACCACACGGACTACAAACGATGGCTCCAGGCATGGTCCGGCGTCGCGGCCGCGCTGCGCACCGGCGGCGAGCACCGGGTGGCCGAGGCGCTCGCGCTGCTGCGCTGTCTGGTGCCGCTGGAGCGCCCGCCCGGCGCGGGCGCCGACGGGCGGGACAGCCGCAGCGCGACCCGGCACGAGGCGTTCGGCGCGCTGCTGGCCAGCCCCCCGCAGCACGCCGTGGCCCTCGCCGCGACCCTCGTCCACGAACTCCACCACACCCAACTGGCGGCCCTGGCCGATCTGGTGACGCTGCATCACGCCGGCCCGGAGGCCCGGTACTTCGCCCCCTGGAAGACGGATCCCCGCCCCTACGACGGCCTGCTCCACGGGGTCTACTCCCATCTGGCCCTCGCGGACTACTTCCAGCGTCGTGCGCTCGTCACGCCGCCGCCCGACGCCGAGTACGCCTGGTCCCGGCACGCCCGCCACCGCGCCCAGGTCGGGGCGGCCCTGCCCGCCCTGGTCGGCTCGCCCGACCTCACCGTCCGAGGGCGCCGTCTCGTCGACGAGATGACCGCCACATACGAACGCATGGCCGAACATCCGGCGCCCCGAAACCACACGGCCCGGGCACAGGCCTACGTGAAGGCGGTGCGCGCCTTGTGGACACAGCGTCATACTCCCGCGCTGCCACGCCCGAAACCATGAGGATGGCCTGCGCGGGGCCCTCCGGTGCGCGAAGATCGTCGGGCCGAGGCGCGCGCTGGAGAAGTCGGCGGGCTTACGCGCGACGCGCCGAGGTCCTAGGATTTTCGAGGTACTACGTGCTGGAGGCCGCTGCATGTCTGGAGCTCGTACGCCGGTCGGGGCAACCGGGAGGGGGTCCGCGAGGCAGACGGTCACGATCCACTTCGCGGGATTCAACCGGGCCTGGGCGGCCTGGATCGGTGACCGGCTCGAACGACGCGGCCTGCGGGTCGTGTACCTGCGCTGGGACTCCCCGGCGGAGGTCCCCCTGGTCGACCTGTTGCGCGACCTGGAACTCGCCGAGGGCCGCATCCTCATCGTCGTCAGCGAGTGGTACTTCCAGCTCGGCCCCCGGACGCAGGAGGAGTGGAACGCGGCCCTGCGCGAGGTCGTCGCCCCCGACCCGTCGCGGTTCGCCGCCGTCTCCGTGACCACCGCGTCCGTGCCCGCGGCGACCGCCGTCCTCGCCCCGGTCGATGTGACCAACATGGGCGCCGAGGAGGCCGAGCGCCGCCTGTTCGACCGGCTCGACCTGCCGCTCGACCCACTGCCCGAGGCGCCCGACGGCCCCCGCCGCGGCCCCCGCTTCCCGGCGGCCATGCCCGAGGTCTGGGGCGGGGTGCCCCGCCGCAACACCCGCTTCACCGGCCGCGAGTCGCTGCTCAACGACGCCTACCACCTGCTGCAAGGGGCCGAGCCGGGCGCCGGCGTGGTCACCTTCCACGGCATGTCCGGGGTGGGCAAGACCCAGATGGCCGCCGAGTACGTCTACCGGTTCGGCTCCGAATACGACGTCGTGTGGTGGGTCAACGCCGAGAAGCGGGTCACCTACCGGCGGCTGCTGGCCGAACTCGCCCCGAAACTCGGGCTGCAGACCGGCCAGGAGTACGGTGAACGGCTGCGCTCCGTCCGCGACTCGCTGCGCCGCGGCGACCCGTACGGGCGCTGGCTGCTGATCCTCGACGGAGCGGACGAACCCGACCAGGTCTGGGACCTGGTGCCGACCGGCCCCGGCCATGTCATCATCACCTCCCGCAACCCCGAATGGACCGAGCACAACAGCAAGTTGCTGGAGGTGCCCGTCTACGCCCGGGACGAGTCGGTGGCGTTCATCCGCCGCCGCGCCCCACGGCTGTCGGAGGTGGAGGCCGACCAGCTCGCCGACGCGCTGGAGGACCTGCCGCTGCTGCTGGACCAGACGGCGGGCTGGCTGAACGACTCCGACCTCTCGGTGCGGCAGTACATCGCCCTGCTGGACGGCGGTATCGACAGCGACGTGGTGAAGGTGTCGGCGGACTTCCCGCTCGCCTTCCAGACCGCCTGGTCGATACTGCTGAACAAGCTCCGCGAGACCGTCCCCGAGTCGGTCGACCTGCTGCGGCTGTGCACGTTCTTCGCCCCGGGCTTCATCCCCGTCCGCCTGCTGCGCGAGATGTCCAGCGACCAACTGCCCGAACAGCTCGCCGGACTCCTCAACGACCCGCTGCTGTGGAACAAGGCGATCAACCAGCTCCGCCAGTACTCCGTGGTCCGACTGGAGTCCCACGAGACGGCCGGCGACGAGGGATCCCTCTCCGGCGAGTCGCTGTATCTGCACCGCATGGTCCACCAGATCGTGCACAAGGACATGCCCGACGTGGACCGCAAGGAGTTCATCGACGTCGTACGCCAGGCCCTCGCCGCTGCCGACCCGCGCAGGCCCACCGACCCCGACCTGTGGCCGGGATACGCCGAGATCGTGCCGCACCTGAAGTACGCGGACGTGCTGCAGACCCAGGACCCGGGCGTCCAGCGGCTGGTCTTCAACTGCCTGCGCTACATGTACTTCTCCGGCGAGTACAACGCCGGCATCAAGCTCGGCGAGCGCGCGATGAAGGCCTGGCGCGAGCTGCTCGGCCCGACCCACCCCAAGATCTGGGAACTGACCTACCACTACACCAACCTGCTGCGGGCCGTCGGCGACTACGCCTCCACCGAGGCCGTCAGCCGCGCCGCGGCCGAACATCTGAAGGCCGAGCGCGGCCCCCAGGACCTGGAGCACCTGCGGGCCGCCGCCGGCCTCGCCGCCGACCTGCGAGGCCTCGGCCGCTACGACGAGGCGCTGGAACTCTCCCAGTGGGTGCTGGTCGCCTACCGCGACCTGCTCGGCGAACAGGACTCGCGCAGCCTCAACTCGCTGAACAACCTGGCCGTCTCCCTCCGGCTGCTCGGCCGCTACCAGGAGGCCCTGGACCACGACCGGCGGACGATGGAGTCCCGGCGCCAGCTGCTGCGGGCCCGGCATCCCTGGACCCTCGGCTCCGAGATCTCCTACGCCATCGACCTGCGGCTGCTCGGCCGCTACGCCGAGGCGGAGTCGATCCAGTCGAAGAACGTGCGCGAGATCCGGCTCGTGATGGGCCCGGACAACCCCCAGACCCTCAAGGCCGAGCACAACCTCGCCCTGTGCCGCTACCGGCTGGGCGAGCGGGACCGCGGCCGCGACCGCGCGGGCGAACGCGAGGAGCCCGGGGACCTGCTGTCCAGCGTGCTGGAGCGCGGCGAGCGGGTGCTGGGCGAGACCCACCCGCTGACCCTGATCTTCGCGACCGCCCAGAGCTGCTACGCCCGCGAGCACGGCGACATCGACCGGGCCCGCGAGCTCAGCGAGGCCGTCGTCGCCCGCTACGAGATGATGCTCGGCGACGGGCACCCCTTCGTCGCCGGCGCCCGCGCCAACCAGGCGCTGATCCTGCGCAACGTCGGCGAGCGGGAGGCCGGTCACGTCCTCCTCGAACAGGCGCTGGCGGCGATGACCGAGGCGGTGGGGGAGAACCATCCCTGGACGCTGGGCTGCGCCCTGAACGCCTCGGCCCTGCGCAATATCGTCGGCGACACCGAGAGCGCCGCCGACCTCAGCCGGGAGACGGTGACCCGGGCCGTCGAGTCGCTCGGCCGCACCCACCCGCTGACCCTGTCGGCCCGTATCGCCCACGCGGCGGACCTGCGCGGACTGCGCGACCGGCGGCAGGCCGAGAAGGTCGAGCAGGAGGCCCTCTCGGACCTCGACTCGACGCTGGGCAGCAAGCACCCGCACACCGTCTCGGCCCGCTCCCGCAACCGCCCGTACTGGGACTTCGAACCCCAGGTGATCTGAGCCCGGCACGGGCGAAGGGCCCGGCCCCCGGAGACTTCCGGGGGCCGGGCCCTTCGCCCGTGGTGCGGGTGACTCGAGGACTACGCCTCGAACACCTCGGTCACCAACTGCTCCTGCTCCGCCTGGTGCCGCTTGGCGGAACCGACCGCCGGGGACGAGCCGTGCGGGCGCGAGATGCGCCGCAGCCGCTCGCCGTGCGGGACGTCCGCGCCGACCGCGAGGTCCAGGTGGTCGATCAGGTTCAGGGCGATGAACGGCCATGCGCCCTGGTTGGCCGGCTCCTCCTGCGCCCAGATGTACTTCTCGGCGTTCGGGAACTTGTTGACCTCGGCCTGGACCTCCGCGCCGGGCAGCGGGTACAGCCGCTCCAGCCGGATGATCGCCGTGTCCGTGACCCCGCGCTTCTGCCGCTCGGCGTCCAGGTCGTAGTAGACCTTGCCGGTGCAGAAGACGACCTTCTTGACCGCGTTCGGGTCGACCGAGGCGTCGCCGATGACCGGGCGGAACTGCCCGCTCGTGAACTCCTCCGCCTTCGACGCGGCGGCCTTGAGGCGCAGCATCGACTTCGGGGTGAAGACGACCAGCGGCTTGTGGTGCGGGTTGTGCACCTGCCACCGCAGGAGGTGGAAGTAGTTCGACGGGAGCGTCGGCATCGCGACCGTCATGTTGTTCTGCGCGCAGAGCTGGAGGAACCGCTCGACACGGGCCGAGGAGTGGTCCGGGCCCTGGCCCTCGTAGCCGTGGGGGAGGAGCAGCGTGACACCGCTCGTCTGGCCCCACTTCTGCTCGGCGGCCGAGATGTACTCGTCGACGACCGTCTGCGCGCCGTTGACGAAGTCGCCGAACTGCGCCTCCCACATCACGAGCGCGTCGGGACGGGCCAGCGAGTAGCCGTACTCGAAGCCCATGACCGCGTACTCGGAGAGGAGGGAGTTGTAGACGTTGTAGCGGGCCTGGTCCTCGGCGAGGTACTGGAGCGGGGTGTGCTCCTCGCCCGTCTCCCGGTCGATGAGGACCGCGTGCCGCTGGCCGAAGGTGCCGCGCTGGGAGTCCTGGCCGGACAGCCGGACCGGGGTGCCCTCGAGGAGCAGCGAGCCCACGGCCAGCGTTTCGCCCATGCCCCAGTCGATCGTGCCGTCCTCGACCATCGACGCCCGGCGCTGCAGCTGCGGCAGCAGACGCGGGTGGACGTGGAAGTAGTCGGGGATGTTGACCTGGGACTCGGCGATCCGCTTCACGGTCTCCGTGGAGATCGCGGTGTTCACGGCGACCGGGAACTCCGCGTGCGGGTCGGAGACCGCGCCCGCGGCCTGCTGCGAGGTGATGGCCTCACGGACCTCCGTGAAGACCTTCTCCAGCTGGCCCTGGTAGTCCTGGAGCGCCTGCTCGGCCTCTTCCAGGGTGATGTCGCCGCGACCGATGAGGGACTCGGTGTAGAGCTTGCGCACCGAGCGCTTCTTGTCGATCAGGTCGTACATCAGCGGCTGGGTGAAGGCCGGGTTGTCCGACTCGTTGTGACCGCGGCGGCGGTAGCAGATGAGGTCGATCACCACGTCCTTGTTGAACGCCTGACGGAACTCGAAGGCCAGGCGCGCGACGCGCACGACGGCCTCGGGGTCGTCGCCGTTCACGTGGAAGATCGGGGCCTCGATCATGCGGGCCACGTCCGTGGCGTACATCGAGGAACGCGACGACTCGGGAGCCGCCGTGAAGCCGACCTGGTTGTTGATGACGATGTGGACCGTGCCGCCGGTGCGGTAGCCGCGCAGCTGAGACATGTTCAGGGTCTCGGCCACCACGCCCTGGCCCGCGAAGGCCGCGTCGCCGTGCAGGGCGACCGGCAGGACGGTGAAGTCCGTGCCGCCCTTGTTGATGATGTCCTGCTTGGCGCGGCTGATGCCCTCGATGATCGGGTCGACCGTCTCCAGGTGGGAGGGGTTCGCGGCCAGCGAGACCTTGATCTGCTCGCCGTCCAGACCGGTGAAGGTGCCCTCGGCGCCCAGGTGGTACTTCACGTCGCCGGAGCCGTGCATCGACTTCGGGTCGAGGTTGCCCTCGAACTCGCGGAAGATCTGCGCGTACGACTTGCCGACGATGTTGGCGAGGACGTTCAGACGGCCGCGGTGGGCCATGCCGATGACGACCTCGTCCAGCCGCGACTCGGCCGCGCTGTCCAGCACCGCGTCGAGCAGCGGGATGACGGACTCGCCGCCCTCCAGGGAGAACCGCTTCTGGCCGACGTACTTCGTCTGGAGGAAGGTCTCGAAGGCCTCCGCCGCGTTCAGTCGGCGCAGGATGCGCAGCTGCTCCTCGCGCTCCGGCTTGCTGTGCGGGCGCTCGATGCGGTCCTGGATCCAGCGACGCTGCTTCGGGTCCTGGATGTGCATGAACTCGACGCCGGTGGTGCGGCAGTACGAGTCGCGCAGCACGCCGAGGATGTCGCGCAGCTTCATCAGGGACTTGCCCGAGAAGCCGCCGACCGCGAACTCGCGCTCCAGGTCCCACAGGGTGAGGCCGTGCTCGGTGATGTCGAGGTCGGGGTGCTTGCGCTGGCGGTACTCCAGCGGGTCGGTGTCGGCCATGACATGGCCGCGGACCCGGTAGGAGTGGATCAGCTCGAAGACGCGCGCGGCCTTGGTGACGTCGTCGTCGTGGCTGGCGTCGATGTCCTTGAGCCAGCGGACCGGCTCGTAGGGGATGCGCAGCGCCTCGAAGATCTCGTCGTAGAAGCCGTTCTCGCCGAGCAGGTAGTTCGCGACGATCCGCAGGAACTCGCCGGAGGCCGCGCCCTGGATGACCCGGTGGTCGTAGGTCGACGTGAGCGTCATGACCTTCGCGATGCCGAGCTTGTTCAGGGTGTCCTGGCTGGTGCCCTGGAACTCCGCGGGGTAGTCCATCGAGCCGACGCCCATGATGACCGACTGGCCGGGCATCAGACGCGGCACGGAGTGCACGGTGCCGAGGCCGCCGGGGTTCGTCAGCGAGACGGTGACGCCGGTGAAGTCGTCCATCGTCAGCTTGCCGTCGCGGGCGCGGCGGACGATGTCCTCGTAGGCCTGCCAGAACTCGAAGAAGTTCAGCGTCTCGGCCTTCTTGATGCCGGCGACGACGAGCTGGCGGTCGCCGTTGGCCTTCACCAGGTCGATGGCCAGACCGAAGTTGACGTGCGGCGGCTTGACGAGGGTGGGCTTCCCGTCCTTCTCCGCGTAGTGCCAGTTCATCGACGGCATGGCCTTGATGGCCTGCACCATCGCGAAGCCGATCAGGTGCGTGAAGGAGATCTTCCCGCCCCGGGCCCGCTTGAGGTGGTTGTTGATGACGATGCGGTTGTCGAACAGCAGCTTCACCGGGACCGCGCGCACGGACGTGGCCGTGGGCAGCTCCAGCGAGGCGTTCATGTTCTTGGCGACCGCGGCGGACGGACCGCGCAGCGTCACGAACTCCGGGCCCTCGGCGGCCGCGGCGGCGGGTGCGGGCTTCGCGGCGGCCGGGGCCGCCTTCGCCGGGGCGGGAGCCGCAGCCACGGGGGCGGGAGCGGCGGCCGCGGGCTTCGGCAAGGTGGCCGGGGCCGGCGCGGGGGCGGGAGCGGCGGGCGCGGCCGGGGCCGCAGCAGCCGGGGCGGCGGGCGCCGGGGGCGTGCTGGTGGTCGCTGCGGCCCCCGCGGCCGCAGTACCCGCCGGAGCCGAAGGCGCGGCGGCCCCCGGCTTGTAGTCGGCGAAGAAGTCCCACCAGGCACGGTCTACCGAGTTCGGGTCCTGGAGGTACTGCTGATAGATCTCGTCGACGAGCCACTCGTTCGGTCCGAACGCAGCCGCGGGATTCTTGCCCGCTTGGTCTGCGTCGGTCGAGACACTCGATGCGTTACTGGGGGACTGTGGCGACACGGCGGCAACCGCCCTCTTCCGCTTCACAAGGTTATGGACAGCGGGAATAAAGGCTACGCCCCCGGGAGGGTGAAGGTCAGGTCGAGCCGGGCCATCGTCGCGTAAGTCACATCGGAAAGCGCGTTTCGCGGACGGAAATGGCGGGAAACAAGCGCGGTTGCGCTGCAAAAGGGAAGTGTTGATGCAGGTCGCGCACGCCGAACGTGCGAACCCGTGCCGACCTGGGCCGGTCCTCTGCCTGATCACACGTGTCCGACTGCGCGAACTGCCGTGGATCTTGTGGCTCCGGTTCGAACTTTACGTCAACTTGGGACGGATGACTCTCCCGGAAGGGTGATAAGAATCCGGCAACCCCGCTCGGATTCGGCCACCCCGATCCGGCCGCCGTGAAGATCGACCGCCCAGCGGGCGATCGCCAGCCCCAGGCCCGTGCCGCCGTCGCTGCCCGGACCGTGCGGCCGGCGGACGGCTCCCCGGTTGAACCGCTCGAACACGCGATGCCACTCCGAGCGCGGAATGCCGGGCCCCTCGTCCAGGATCTCCAGCTCCAGCGACTCCGGCTGCGGCCCGCGCCGCGCCTTCACCGTCACCCGTCCGTGCGGGGGGCTGTGCTTGACCGCGTTGTCGATCAGGTTGGCGACGACCTGGTGGATGCGCTCCGGATCCGCGTGCGCGGTCAGCTCCGGCGGGGAGACGTCCAGATGCAGATGGACGTCCGTGCGGGTGTGGTTGCCGCCCGAGCCCATGGTGGCGCGCGCCGAGGCAACCATGTTGGCCTCCTTCAGCACGCCCGACAGATACGGCCACACCTCGAAGCGCCGCCTGCGCAGCGGGACGACGCCGTTGTCGAGGCGGGACAGGTCCAGCAGGGTCTCCACCAGCCGCCCGAGCCGCTCCGTCTGCTTCAGGGCCGTGCGCATCGTCTCGGTGTCGGCCTCGGCGATGCCGTCGACCACGTTCTCCAGGACGGCGCGCAGGCCCGCGATGGGCGTGCGCAGCTCATGCGAGACGTTGGCCACCAGCTCCTTGCGCTGCCGGTCCTGCGCCTCCAGCTCGTCCGCCATGACGTTGATCGTCTGGGCCAGGTCGCCCAGCTCGTCACGGCGGTTCTCGCGCACCCGGCGGGTGTAGTCGCCGTGCGAGATGGACCGGGCCACCGTGTTCATCTCGTCCAGCGGCGCGGTGAGCGAATGCGCCACGAACTGCGTGATGAGCAGTGTGGCGATCATCGAGAAGACCGTGATGAAGCGCAGCTCCGTCTTGGTGTGCACCGCGATCATCGACAGACCGGTCGTGATCAGCACCGAGATCACGACCAGCGCGCCCAGCTTGGTCTTGATCGAGAACGGGCGTACGCCGCCCCAGGGCTCCCCGGGGCTTCTCGGTCCGTCCGGCCCGGAGCTCATGGCGTCGGGGTCTCCAACGCGTAGCCCACGCCGTGCACCGTGCGGATCCGCTCGGCGCCGATCTTCCGCCGCAGCGCCTTGATGTGGCTGTCGACGGTACGGGTGCCGGAGGCGTCCGCCCAGTCCCAGACCTCGGCGAGGAGCTGCTCACGGGAGAGCACCGCGCGCGGGGTGTTCGCCAGGCAGACCAGCAGGTCGAACTCGGTGGGCGTGAGGTGCACGTCCTCCGAGCGCACCCGCACCCGGCGCTGCGCGTGGTCGATCTCCAGCTCGCCGAGCCGCAGGATCCCGCTGCGCGGGGTCGTCGCCGCGATCGCGGCGCGCTCCACCCGGCGCAGCAGCACGTGCACGCGTGCCGCCAGCTCCCGCATCGAGAACGGCTTGGTCATGTAGTCGTCCGCGCCCACGCCGAGCCCGACCAGCATGTCGGTCTCGTCGTCGCGCGCGGTGAGCATCAGCACCGGCACCGGACGGGCGGCCTGCACACGACGGCAGACCTCCAGACCGTCGAAGCCGGGCAGCATGATGTCGAGGATCAGCAGATCGGGCTGCCAGGCCTCGGCGGTGTCGACCGCCGCGGGACCGTCGCCCGCCGTTTGCACGAGGAATCCCTCGGCGCGCAGGCGGGCCGCGATGGCGTCGACGATCGTCGGGTCGTCCTCCACCACCAGGACGCGCCGCTGCGCTCCCGGGGTCGCCGTCGCCGTGCTGTTGTGTGCGGTGTGTGTCTGCTCCATCGCCCGCCCCTGAGTGTGCTTTCCGGAACCAGTGGGGTGATCCCTTGTCTGCGCATGACTGCGGTTGACGCATGAATGATCGGCGTCAGGGGTGCAGCGTACGGGGAGTCACCGCGGGTTTGCTATCCAGGTCGGACGCCGAGGTGCACGACGTCCGGCACGCCTCGGGCAACCTGGATCTCTTCGGTACGCACCTGTTGGAACCCGGCATTCCCCATGGTTCCCTCGAATTCCGGAGAGGGCTGGGCTGACCACACGGCCAGTACTCCACCGGGTCTCAACACCCGTCTGCAGCTTGAGAGTCCGGCCGCCGAGTAGAGGCTGTCGTTGCCCTCGGTGACGGTCCAGCCGGGCCCGTTGTCGATGTCCAGGCATACCGCGTCGAACGTGTCGCATGTCTCATTGACGTAGTCGACGAGGTCCGTTTCGACGATCTTCGTACGGGGGTCGGCGAGCGCCGGTCCGGAGAGCGCGGCCAGTGGGCCGTCGAGGTGCCAGTCGATGACGGCCCGCTCGCGCTCCACCACCGTGACCGCGCTCCAGCGGGGGTCGGCGGCGGCGTGCGCGAGCGAGAAGCCGACGCCGAGGCCGCCGATCAGCAGGTCGGGGGCCGGACGGTCGTCCAGCGCGTCCCGTGCCGCGTCCACCAGCAGTCGTTCCGAGCGGCCGTCCGAGGTGTCCATCAGGAAGCAGCCGTTGGCGATGATCTGGAGCAAGTCCCCGTGCTGGCGCAGGACGATCTCACCGTAGGGGCCCTCGCGACGGTCCAGGACAAGCGGCGCGTCGGGGATGTCGTACGGGGTGGGCATCGGCCCATCCTGGCAGTTCCCTGACGGTTTGTTGAGGGAATTCCGTGGGTGACGAGTGCGGTTGACGCACGCTTGTTCGGAAAAGGCTCTGGGCTCCCAGGAATCAGCAGGGAGGAGCCTCGGAGCTTCCTGTGAATCGGCTTCGACGTGGCGCCCGTCACAGACAGCGGTCGCGCGTGACACGAAAGGTGGAGTGAAACGGAAGGAGCGCCTCACGGTGGAACTCACGGTGGATGGCACGGTCGCCCCCACGGGCGCGGCCCTGCCCGACGTCTCCGGACTGCCCGACGTCTCCGGACTGCTGGACGCCATCCCGGGCCAGCGCACTCCGCACCCCGCCGCGCAACCGGCCATGCAACCGGCCGCGCAACCGGCCGCGGAGCCCGACGCGACGGACTCCCCACCCCGCTTTCGGCTCCCGGTGCCCTTCACCCTCGCCTACGCGGCCGTCCTCGCCTTCACGTCTTTCCTGACCTCGCAACTGGACCCCACCCTCGTGCACGCCCTGCACCAGGGCTTCAGCACCGACGTGGCGCACCTGTCGCAGACACCGGTGCTGGTGCTGGTGGGCAGCGGGCTCTGGGTGGCGGGCGGCTTCGCCTCGCTCTTCACGCTCAGCTTCCTGGTCGTCCTCACCCTGCTGGAACGGCGCATCGGCGGGCTCCGCACGGCGCTCGTCTTCCTGCTCGGGCATGTCCTGGCCACCCTCGCGACCGAGGTGCCGGTCGGTCTGGCCGTGCTCGTGGGCCGGCTGCCCGACAGCTCGCTGCACCGCCTCGACTACGGCATCAGCTTCGGCGTCGCCGCGAGCGTCGGCGCGTTGGCCGGGCTGCTCAAACCCTGGCTGCGCTGGCCCCTGCTCGCCGCCTTCGGCGGGATGCTGCTCCAGGACCTGATCGCCTTCACCGACCCGCTGACCAACTGGGGCCACCTGATCGCCCTGACGACAGGCATCGCCACCTGGCCGTGGATCCGCCGCGGAGATCCATCAGAAGCCCCCTAGTCCTCGAACTGGACCGTGCCGTCCTCGTGCAGGGTCGGGTGGAGCTTCATGGGGCCGTACTCGTCGACGTCCGAGGGGCGGGGCGGCTCGGGGCCGTCCGGGCCCAGGCGGACCATCCGTTCGACACGGCAGATCCGGAACAGCCGATCCTCCACGCGCGCCTCGTCGGCCCGGCCGGCGGTGCGGAACGCCTCCGCGGCCCGCGCGTAGAGGGCCTTCTTCCGCTCGTCGAAGCGGTACAGCATCGCCCACACGCGGGACATCCCCTCGTACAGCGTGCGGCGCGCCTCGTGCGGGGTCGCCGCCAGTGCCCCGCACGGGGTCCAGCCCGAGTCGTCGCGTTCGGCCACCGAGAAGCCGACGGGCAGCCGGACCACGTCCGGGTGCGTCCTGGTCGCCCGCGCGGAGTCCGCGCGCACGTCGGCCGGGAACCGGGCCCCCGTGTACGTGAAGTCGCGCAGGCCGAGCCGCAGGGCGCCCGCCATCGGGCCCTCGTCCCGGCCGGGGTCGAGGACGAAGCCCACGTCGGGTGACGGGGCGGCGCTCTGGTCCTCCCAGGACGGGGCCGTGGTCTCCGGGTCGGTGGGCCGGGGCGGTTCCAGACCGTCGTCGCCGGTGCGGGCGAACTCGTCGCCGCGCACCACCCGGTAGCGCACGCCCAGCGCCTCCACCTCGTCGGCCGGCGCCCTCTCCAGCACGGCCACGGCCGCCAGCAGCTCACGCCGGGCGGCCGGGTCGCCGGCGCCGTCCTTCGCCTTGAACCACAGGTGCGAGTTCAGCCCGTCCCGGGCCTGCTGGGGCATGCCGTCCACCATCGGTTTCAGCAGCCGCCAGCGCGGATGGGCGGCCGGGTCGCGCGCGGCGATGCCGAAGACGGGCCCGCGCAGCGCGATGTGCGGATATCGCCGGGAGGCCTCGACGGCGTCCGCCTCCGTCACCCAGGCGACGGGGTCGTCGCGGCGGACCAACTCGGCGTGGAGGGCGTCGAGACGTCGCTTCCAGTCATCGGTCATATGCGCATTGTGGTCGGGTGAGGGGATGCTTCGGGGCGAATGCCGGAAGTGAGCGGGGTACGGGGAGGGGGCGCGAGGGGCGTGCCCCGTCGTGCGGCGCCGGAGGGTGCGCCCTCTCGGCCGCCTGACGTCACCCGCGCGTGCTTCCGGTGAACTTCGCGCTGGTCAGCGGCGACTCGACGCGCCAGCCCAGCGACTCGTACAGCCCCCGTCCGGCTGGTGTCGCGCCCAGTACGCCGGTCTGCGCTCCCTGTGCGACCGCCGTGCACTGGAGCGTGCGCATGACGAGGGTGCCGAGCCCGCGCCGGAGGTGCCCGGGGGACGTCTCGATCTGGTCGACGACCGCCGTCGCGCCGGTCGGAGCGATCTGTCCGCGCGCGGCCAGAGAGCCGTCCGGGGCGACGATCATCGTGCGGGTGACGCCGCCGATCGACCAGGTGCGCTGCCGGTAGCCGTCGGGGACCGGGCCGGCCGGGGCGTCCGTCAGCGCGGCCGACATCAGATGGCCGGGCTCGGGATCCGTCCACCAGTCCGGCCCCAGCCAGGCCCCGGTCACCGCCGGGTCGGCGAACACCTTCAGCCAGACCCCCGCCCCGGTGACCGAGCCGGCCACGTTCCGGACGGTCGCCTCGTCGACGTCGTCGTTCGTCGCGCCGAGGACGTGCCGGGTGACGTGATGGGTGCCCGTTCCCACGTCGATGGTCCAGCCCCACGGCTCGACCACGGGCGGAGCCGCCCCGCGCGACACGACCCAGCCGTCCACCCAAGCCTGTGCGAATACGTTCATATCGACTCCAGTCGCGATCGCCCACAGCGAACGGTAGCGGTGCGGGGAACATTCGGGGGCTCAGGTGCATTGAGTCGGCATAGCTCAACTTGACTGCCTAAGGGGAGATCATGGCTTCGACGTCCACACTGCTCACCCTGCCCGTGCTGCCTCTCGACGACGAGGTCGTGCTCCCCGGCATGGTGGTTCCACTGGACCTCAACGACACCGACGTACGCGCCGCGGTCGAGGCGGCCCAGGCCGCCGCCCGGTCCGCGGGCGGGAAGCCCCGCGTGCTGCTGGTGCCGCGCATCGACGGGACGTACGCGAGCACGGGTGTGCTCGGCACCGTCGAACAGGTCGGCCGCCTGGCCGACGGCGACCCGGGCGCGCTGATCCGCGGCCGCGGCCGCGTGCAGATCGGCGCGGGCACGACCGGCCCCGGCGCCGCGCTGTGGGTCGAGGGGACGAGGGCCGACGAGAGCGTGCCCGAGCCGCTGCCCGGCCATGTCGCCGAACTCGTCAAGGAGTACAAGGCGCTCGCCACCGCCTGGCTGCGCAAGCGCGGCGCCTGGCAGGTCGTCGACCGCGTCCAGGCCATCGACGACGTCTCCGCGCTCGCCGACAACTCCGGCTACTCGCCGTTCCTGACCACCGAACAGAAGGTCGAGCTGCTGGAGACCGCCGACGCGGTGGCCCGGCTCAAGCTCGCCACCCGGCAGCTGCGCGAGCACCTCGCCGAACAGGACGTCGCCGAGACCATCGCCAAGGACGTCCAGGAGGGCGTCGACAAGCAGCAGCGCGAGTTCCTGCTGCGCCGCCAGCTCGACGCCGTCCGCAAGGAGCTGCGCGAACTGGGCGGCGAGCAGGAGGGCGAGGAGTCGGACGACTACCGCGCCCGTGTCGAGGCCGCCGACCTGCCCGAGAAGGTCCGCGAGGCCGCTCTCAAGGAGGTCGACAAGCTGGAGCGGTCCAGCGACCAGTCGCCCGAGGGCTCCTGGATCCGGACCTGGCTGGACACCGTCCTCGAACTGCCGTGGAACGAACGGACCGAGGACCGCTACGACATCCAGGGCGCCCGCGCGGTCCTCGACGCCGAGCACGCCGGTCTGGACGACGTGAAGGAGCGCATCACCGAGTACCTCGCCGTGCGCAAGCGACGCGGCGAACGCGGACTGGGCGTCGTGGGCGGCCGGCGCGGCGGCGCGGTGCTGGCCCTGGTCGGGCCTCCCGGGGTCGGCAAGACCAGCCTCGGCGAGTCCGTCGCCCACGCCATGGGCCGCAAGTTCGTCCGCGTCGCCCTCGGCGGCGTCCGGGACGAGGCCGAGATCCGCGGTCACCGCCGCACCTACGTCGGCGCGCTGCCCGGCCGGATCGTGCGGGCGATCAAGGAGGCCGGGTCGCTGAACCCGGTGGTCCTGCTCGACGAGATCGACAAGGTGGGCTCCGACTTCCGGGGCGACCCGGCCGCCGCCCTGCTGGAGGTCCTCGACCCGGCCCAGAACCACACCTTCCGGGACCACTACCTGGAGGTCGAGCTCGACCTGTCGGACGTGGTCTTCCTCGCCACCGCCAACGTCCTCGAAGCCATCCCGGAGGCCCTGCTCGACCGCATGGAGCTGGTCCGCCTCGACGGCTACACCGAGGACGAGAAGGTCGTCATCGCCCGCGACCACCTGCTCCCGCGTCAGCTGGAGCGCGCGGGCCTGGACAAGGACGAGGTGGCGCTCGACGAGAGCGCGCTGCGCAAGCTCGCCGGCGAGTACACCCGCGAGGCCGGCGTGCGCACCCTGGAGCGGTCCATCGCCCGGCTGCTGCGCAAGGTCGCGGCCCAGCACGAACTGGGCGAGCGGAAGCTGCCGTTCACCGTCCGGGACGAGGACCTGCGCGCCCTGATCGGCCGGCCGCACCACGTGCCCGAGTCCGCCCAGGACCCGGCCGAGCGCCGCACCGCCGTGCCCGGAGTCGCGACCGGTCTCGCCGTGACCGGCGCGGGCGGCGACGTCCTGTTCGTCGAGGCGTCGCTGGCCGACCCGGAGACGGGCGCGGCGGGCCTCACCCTGACCGGTCAGCTCGGCGACGTGATGAAGGAGTCGGCGCAGATCGCGCTGAGCTTCCTGCGCAGCCACGGGGCCGAACTGGAACTGCCGGTGGGCGACCTCAAGGACCGGGGCGTGCACATCCACTTCCCGGCGGGCGCGGTCCCCAAGGACGGCCCGAGCGCCGGCGTCACCATGACGACGGCCCTCGCGTCCCTGCTGTCCGGCCGACTGGTCCGCACCGACGTGGCGATGACCGGCGAGGTCTCGCTGACCGGCCGGGTGCTGCCCATCGGCGGCGTGAAGCAGAAGCTGCTCGCCGCGCACCGGGCCGGCGTCACCACCGTCGTCATCCCCAAGCGCAACGAGCCCGATCTGGACGACGTCCCGGCGGAGGTGCTGGACAAGCTCGACGTCCACGCCGTCACCGACGTCCGCCAGGTCCTGGAACTGGCGCTCGCGCCCGCCGTGAACGGCGCGAGGTCGCAGGTTCCCGTGGCGGCGTGACGGACGCCGCGGGTGGGGCGGGGCCCGGGTTCCATGAGGGAGCCCCGGGCCCTCGCCGCACGCGAGCAGTACGCGAGCCGCCCCCCGAGCCCGGCCCGACGACGCCGCACGCACGCCCGGCCCGACGCCGCACCTGACGCGGGGCCTGGGAAGCTCCGTCGGTCTGTGCCTGCGAAATACTTAAGCGCTGCGCCGATGGCGGCGAGGCGGCGAGATCAGGGGTGCTGACGTGCACGAGGACACAGACGGCGAGACGTCGTCGCGTGGTGTGGAGCAGGGCGACCGGGAGTTCCTCTCCCTGGAGCGGGAGCTCACGGTGCTGCTGCGCCGCGCCCGCGCCAACCAGGGCGAGATGGCCCGCGAGGTCCATCCGGACCTGGAGTCCGCCGCCTACGGGCTCCTCGTCCGGCTGGAGGAGTGCGGCCGCCAGCGCGCCACGGAGCTCGCCGCCTACATCGGCGTCGGCAAGGCCACCATGTCCCGCCAGCTGCGCGCCCTGGAACAGCTCGGCCTGGTCGCCCGCGAACCGGACCCGGCGGACGGCCGCGCCTGGCTGGTCGACCTCACCGAGGAGGGCCGGACCCGGGTGCGCCGGGTCCGCGAGGCCCGCCGTGAGCGGTACGTCAGCCATTTCTCCGACTGGGACCGCGCCGAGGTCTCCGAGCTGGCCCGCCTGCTGAACCAGCTGAACCGGGGCATGGAGAAGTAGCCGGAACCTCGGCAGGGGCCGGCGGCCCTACGGCTCCACGCACACCACCGTCGCGTCGTCGTGGGTCTTCGCCCGGCCCAGGAAGGCCCGCCCGGCGGCGGCGTCGGCCCGCTCCAGCGCCCGGACCCGCTCCACCAGCGAGCGGCCCCCCTCCTCGCGGACGACGGTGAGCAGGTCCGCCCAGTCGCCCTCCCCGAAGAGCTCCGTCCAGCGGGTGGCCCCGTCCGACAGCGCGGCCAGGGAGCGGACCTCCGCGCGCGGCACGGTCGCGGTCACCGCCCGCGCGGCCACCGAGGGGTCGGCCGCGGCGGTGAAGAATCCGCCCTCCCTGTTACGGAGCGTGCCGTCGACGACCTCGGCGCTCCGCAGCAGCTCGCGCGGCAGCCGGGCCAGCCGGTCGTCGGTGACGGGGACGACCGTGCCGTCCGGGGACGCGAGCAGCAGCGTCGCGTCGCACAGGACCAGGTACTCGACGGTCTCCGGCGACCACCGCGCGAGAACCACTGTGGCCTGAGGGGTGCGTGGGTGAGAAAGGTCACAGGTTTCGACATGGGCCTCAGCGGTACGCGCAATGGCCAGGGCGAGCGCCTCGGCCAGCGGAACATCCGTGAGTGAAACGGTCAGTTCGGTCAGCGCGCCGCCGAGGTGTGCGGTGAACCAGGGGACCGAATGCAGACAACCCGCGTCGCCCTTCGGTGGCGTCACTCCGTCCAGGACGACGAGCGAACCGCCCTGTCCGGAGGCGGAAAGCCCGACGCTCGCGAAGTCCTCGTTGAGGCGCGCCCGATCGCCGGCCTCCGACACAAGTTCCGTACGCATTCGGCCAGTCTGCACGACCCCCTCACGGTCTTCGCAAAAGGCTGGCATCACTCGCCGAACAGCCGCACCGTCGCAGGTCAGACGGGTGTTTTGGGTGGGAATGCAGTACTCCGGGAAGGCGTGGCGGCGAATACTGTCAAAGCCCGCCGCCCACGTCCAACCGGCCTGCCGCACAAGGCCGCTGCACGCGCCAGAGGAACTTGCCCGCCAACTCCCCTCCGATGTTCACTCCTTCGGGTGGCGGGGCAAGCGATGCGCGGCCCCTGCCCACCGGCACTGGGAGGGTCGGGAGCCGTACCGGACGTACGCGCCAGTTGACGGAGCGTCACATCCGGCCCATGGGTACACGAGTCAGGAATGCGAGCACCGGTGCAGAAGACGCGGCCTCGGCGTACAGGCAGGCAGACGGCCTCCGAGGGGGGCGCGGAGCGCACCCCTGTCGGCAAGGGCCGTCCGACCCACGTGCGCAATCGGCTGATCGTCGCGGTGGCCGTGGTGGCCGCCGCCATCGCCGGGGCCGGCGCCCCCTCGATCCTGGCCGCCTCCGGCCAGTTGAAGGACGCCCAGGACCTGGTCACCCTGGCCGAGCAGACCCAGGACGCCCTCGCCCTCGCCCAGTCCCTCGCGGACGAGCGCGACGAGGTCAGCACCTATGTCGCGGCCGGCCGGGTGAAGTCCAAGGCGCCCTCCGCCGAGGGCAGCGCCCGGGTGGACCGGCAGGTGCGCGAGCTGACCACCGAGACGGAGGTCTCCGCCGCGCTGCGCGAGGCCCTCGGAGCCGTCCCCTCCGTGCGGCAGGCGGCCCTCACCGGCAAGAGCTCGGCGCTTCAGTCGCACGAGGCGTACTCCCGGGCCATCACCGCCCTCCACGTCCTCGTCGACCGGCTCGCCGAGCAGATGCCGCCCCGCGCGGGCTCCGGCGCGTACGCCCTCGCCGAGCTCGACACCGCCGTCCAACAGGCCTCCGCGGCCCGGGGACTGCTCCTCGCCGCGCTGAACGTGCCGACACGGGTCGAGACCGAGTACGACCCCTTCACCGGCCGCTCGACCACGGAGAAGGTCTCCTCCTCCGCCGACACCAAGCGGCGCGACGCCCTCACCGCCGCCGCGCAGCAGGCCCGGCTGCGTTCCGACGCGGCCCTCGCCGACTTCCGGGAGGGCGCGCCGCAGGACGCGGTCGCCTCGTACGACTCCACGGTCACCGGAGGCGACGTAGACGCCGCCGAGGCGTACCTCGCGTCCCTCACCGACCAGCCGGAACTGAGCGGCGCCGAACTCGACACCAGCGTCAAGAAACTGGACGCCGCGCTCTCCGCCCGCGTCGACCTGATGCGCGGCGTCGAGTCCTCCCTCTACGGCAAGCGCACCGAGGACCTCGCGCAGTTGCGGGACGACGACGTCACCGACCTGGAGCTGCGGGTCACCCTCCTCGGCGCGCTGATGCTGCTGGCCGTCGTCGTCGCCACCGGCATGGCGCGCAGCCTCACCCGCCCGCTGTCCGTGCTGCGCCGCGGCTCGGCACGGCTCGCCGAGGCCGAGAACCCGGCGGCCGAGGAACCGGTCGGGTTCACCGGCCGCAACGACGAGTTCGCCCAGGTCGTCCGCTCCGTCAACGCCCTGCACCAGCACGCCGTGGCCCTCCACGAGCGCGTCGCCACCCTGGAGTCCGACCGCAAGCACCTGGTCGGGCAGCGCCAGCGGATGGCCGACGCCCGCGAGGAACTGCGCGCCGAACTCACCGACTCGGCCACCCAGCTGGACGGCCTGCGCGACAGCATCAGCGGCACCTTCGTCAACCTCGCCCTGCGCACCCTCGGCCTGGTCGAGCGCCAACTCGCCGTCATCGAGGGCCTGGAGGAGCGCGAGCAGGACCCCGACCGGCTGGCCACGCTCTTCAAGCTCGACCACTTCGCCACGGTCATGCGCCGCCACAGCGAGAACCTGCTGGTCCTGGCCGGCACCGAGCACGTCCAGCAGCACGCGGGCCCGATCCCGCTGGTGGACGTGGTCCGCGCGGCGGTCAGCGAGATCGAGCGCTACGAGCGCGTCCGGATCTCCGCGCTGCCCCCGCACGCGCACGTGGCCGGCTTCGCCGCGGACGACCTGAGCCATCTGCTGGCCGAACTCATGGAGAACGCCACCTCGTTCTCCCCGCCCGACCTGCCCGTCGAGGTCTCCGGCTGGCTCCTGGAGAACGGCGAGGTCATGCTCTCCGTCCAGGACGAGGGCATCGGCATGACCGAGGAGCGGATGGGCCGGCTCAACGCCCGCCTCGCCGAGTTCGACCCCGAGACGCCCTACGACCAGGAGGGCGAGGAGGGTCTCGGCCTCGGCCTGTACGTGGTGGCCCGGCTCGCCCACCGGCACGGGGTGCGGGTGCGCCTGCGCGGGCAGAAGCAGGGCGGGGTGGCCGCGGTCGTCGTCCTGCCGACCCCGCTGCTGGCCGCGGCCCCGGCCGCCGCGATCCCCTCGGCGACCCCGGCCTCGGCTGCCGGCCAGACCTTCACCCTGCCCGGCGCCGACGCGGAGGCCAACTCCAACGTCCTGCCGGGCCGTGCCAAGTCCACGGACCCGCTGATCGCCCTGGCGGAGCAGGCGGCACAAGAGGCGCAGACCCCGGAACCGGAAACGACCCCGGAACCGGAACCGGCATCGGGGCTGGAAACGGCAGCCGAGACCACGATGGAACTCCTGCTGCCGACCCCGCAGTCGGAAGCGCAGCCGCAGCCGCAGCCGCAGCCGCAGCCGCAGCCGGAGCCGGAACCCACGCCCGCACCCGCCATCGAACTCGAACCCGAGGTGCGCGGCGGCCACGACAGCAGCGCCGAGCACAGCCGCGTCCCGGACCTGCCGGACGCACTGGACGTACCGGATGCGTCGGACGCACCGGCCGGAACAGCGGAACCCGTCACCGACAAGGGCCTCCCCAAGCGCACACCCAAGATCACCGCACCCGCCCAAGCCCCGCGCCAGCGGACCGGTTCCGTCGACGCGGACGCCCTCCGCCGCCGGCTGGGCGGCTTCCGTCAGGGGGCGCAGGCCGGCTACCGCGATGTGGAAGCGGAAATCGCCGAACGGACGGGCCAGAACAAGGTCCCGTCGGCTCACGTGTCCCACAGAGCTCAAGAAGCACACGCACACGCCGAAGATGACACGGGGGGCACAGTCGAGGAGGCAAGCAGTTGACCGCGCCCAGTACCTTCGGACTGAGCAGTGAAGCCCGAAACCTGCACTGGCTGTTGACCAACCTCGTGGAGGAAGTGCCGGGCATCCAGTCCGTCGCGGTCGTCTCCTCCGACGGTCTGCTCCTGCTGTCCTCGGACCCAGGCCGCAACGACGAGGCACGTCAGGCCCGAGAGACGAAACCTTCCGGCCCGCGCGGCTCCTCCGCCGACCTCGCGACCATCGTCTCCGGCATCGGCAGCCTCACCATCGGCGCCGCCAAGCTGATGGCGTTCGGCGGGGTGAAGCACACCATGATCGCGATGGACGAGGGCAGCCTCTTCGTGATGTCGATCAGCGACGGCTCGCTCCTCGGCGTGCACGGCTCCGCCGACTGCGACATGAGCGTGGTGGCGTACCACATGGCCCTCTTCGTGGGCCGCGCCGGACACGTCCTGACCCCGGAACTCCGCAGCGAGCTGCGCCAGTCACTGGAGTCCGCGGCGGCCGGGAGCGCACGATGAGCACGCGACCCGAGAACACCAGGCAGCAGCTCCCCGTCCGCGGCGGCGACCGCAAGCCCGCCCGGGTGCGCCCCTACTCGCTCACCGGCGGCCGTACCCGCTTCGGGCACGTCCTGCTGGTGGAGACCTTCGTGGCGGCCCTCGAAGCCCCGGAAGAGCGCAGGGAACTCACCAACGGTTCGCTCAGGTCGGCGGTCATGCCGGAGCTTCGGGCCATCGTCGAACTGTGCCGCCGGATGCGCACGGTGGCCGAGATCGCCGCGCTGCTGAGGATGCCGCTCGGCGTGGTCCGGGTGCTCCTCAGCGACCTCGCGGACCAGGGAAAGATCCGTGTGTACGGCACCGGTACCGCTCACGGTACGGGCCGTCCCGACCGCGCTCTGCTGGAAAGGGTGCTGAGTGGACTCCGTCGTCTCTGACGCCGCCGCCTCCTTCGGCGTCAATCCGCCCGTCGAACCCGACGAGCCCCTTCAGCCCTGGCAGCTGGACCGGACCCGCGCCCCCATCGCGACGAAGATCGTGGTGGCGGGCGGTTTCGGCGTCGGCAAGACCACCCTCGTCGGCACCGTCTCGGAGATCGAGCCCCTCCAGACGGAGGCGCTGATGACCGAGGCCAGCGAGGAGACCGACGACCTCACCGGCACGCCCGAGAAGACCACCACCACGGTCGCCATGGACTACGGCCGCCTCACGCTCGACGACGACCTGGTGCTCTACCTGTTCGGCACACCGGGCCAGCAGCGGTTCTGGTTCATGTGGGACGACCTGGTGCGCGGTGCGATCGGCGCGGTCGTCCTCGCCGACACCCGCCGGCTGAAGGACTGCTTCCCCGCGCTGGACTACTTCGAGAGCTGCGGGCTGCCGTACGTCGTCGGCGTCAACCACTTCGACGACAGCGAGAAGTTCGAGCCGGACGACGTGCGGGAGGCGCTCACCATCCCCGCGCACATACCTGTCATGATCATGGATGCGCGGCGCCGGATCTCGGTGATCGAGACCCTCTTGGCCCTGGTGGGCCACGCGCTCGACGAAACCCCCGAGTAGGAGACGTTCCCCGCATGCGGAAGATACTCGTCGTCGGAGCCGGCCAGTCCGGTCTCCAGCTCGCCCTCGGCCTCCAGTCGCACGGGTACGAGGTCACCCTGATGTCCAACCGGACGGCGGACGAGATCCGCGCCGGACGGGTCATGTCGACGCAGTGCATGTTCCACACGGCGCTGCAGCACGAGCGCGATCTCCAGCTGAACTTCTGGGAGTCCCAGGCCCCGAAGATCGCCGGAGTCGGCATCTCGCTCGCGGCGCCCGGCTCGCACGACCCGGGCCCCACCCAGCGCGTGATCGACTGGGTCGGCGCCCTCGACGGCTTCGCGCAGTCCGTCGACCAGCGGGTCAAGATGGCCGGCTGGATGGAGACCTTCGCCCAGCGCGGCGGCCAGCTCGTCATCCACGGCGCGGCCGTCTCCGACCTCGACTACTTCTCCCGCGCCTACGACCTCGTCCTGGTCTCGGCCGGCAAGGGCGAACTGGTGTCGATGTTCGCCCGCGACCCCGAACGCTCCCCGTACGCCGAGCCGCAGCGCGCCCTCGCCGTCTCCTACGTCCACGGTCTGGGCCCGCGCCCCGAGCACCCGGACATGGAGGCCGTCCGCTGCAACCTCGTCCCCGGCGTCGGCGAGCTCTTCATCATGCCGACGCTCACCACCTCGGGCCGCGCCGACATCCTCTTCTGGGAGGGCATACCCGGCGGCCCGCTGGACGTCTTCAACGGCGTCAAGGACCCGGCGAAGCACCTCTCCCTGACCCTGGAACTCATGGAGAAGTTCACGCCGTGGGAGTACGCGCGCGCGACGGACGTCGAACTCACCGACGCCGGCGGCACGTTGGCCGGCCGCTACGCGCCCACGGTCCGCAACCCCATCGGCCGGCTGCCGGGCGGCGGCCTCGTGCTGGGCGTCGCGGACGTCGTCGTCGCCAACGACCCGATCACCGGCCAGGGCTCGAACTCCGCGTCCAAGTGCGCGGCCGCCTACCTCGCCTCGATCCTGGAGCGCGGTGAGAAGGAGTTCGACGAGGAGTGGATGCGGGCCACCTTCGACCGCTACTGGGACACCGCCCAGCACGTCACCAAGTGGACCAACGCCATGCTGGCGCCGCCGCCGGAGCACGTGGTGAACCTGCTCGGCGCGGCGGGCCAGCTGCCGCCGGTGGCGAACCGATTCGTCAACGCCTTCGACGACCCGGCCGACCTCGAGAACTTCTTCTACGAGCCCGAGAAGACGGGGGCCTTCCTGGCGGAGGTCGCGGGGGCCTGAGGACCTGCCCCCGCAGGTCGGCCGTCCGGGCGGACGGCTCCCAGTACCGGGAAGGACGCGATCGGGGAGATCTTGATCTTCTCCCCGGTTCGCGGCGCCTGGACCACCTTGCCCTCGCCCAGGTACATCGCCACATGCGTGGCCTCGGGGAAGTAGATCACCAGGTCGCCGGGGCGCAGCTCCGCCAGGGGGATCCGCGGCAGCCGCGCCCACTGTTCCTCGCTGGTCCGGGGGATGCGCGTCCCGGCGTGCCCCCAGGCCTCGGACGTCAGGCCCGAGCAGTCGTACGACCTCGGGCCGTCCGCGCCCCACTCGTACGGCTTGCCGAGCTGCCGCAGGGCGTAGCGCACGGCCCGCCCGCCCTCCTTCGACGGCTTGCGCGGCTTGCCGTCCTCGGCGATCGCGCCGGACGCCATCAGCTCCTCCTGCGCCTGCGCGACCCCCTTCCTCTCCAACTCGGCGAGGGCGGCGAGCTGCTCGGCGGTCAGGGAGGCCAGGAGTTCCTCGACGTCGGCCAGTCGCCGGTCGACGTCGTCGCGCTCCTTCTTCCTGCGTTCCGTAAGGGTGAGCTGGTCGTCGAGAGCGGCGCGCGCCGCGCGCGCCAGCCCGTCGGCCTTGCGTTCGCCGCTCTCCAGCCGGCCGACCGTCTCGGCCCGCGAACGCGCCAACCGGCCGATCACATGCCCCTGGTCCAGGGCGTGCTGCGGATCGCGGGCGAGCAGCAGCCGCACGTAGGACGAGACGTCGGTGCCGGTGCTGCCCTGGTACTGCTGGCGGGCCAGCCGCCCGACCGCTCCCCGGCTGTCCTGCAGGGTGAGCCGGGCCTTCGCCAGCTCGGCGTCCAGCCGCCGGGTCTCGGCCCGCCGCTGCTTCAGCCGCTCCTCGGTGGCGTTGAAGGCCTCGGTGGCCTGCTCGGCCTCGCGGTACAGCTGCTGAAGCTCCGTCAGCAGCTCGGCCACGGTCCGCTCGCCCGGGTCCTTCGCTTCGGACGCCGGCGGTTCATCCGGTTCCCGGGCCTCCGCCCCGGCCACCAGCGCTTCGCCCGACGCCGACGACTCCGGCGCGGTGACCGGTGGTTTCCCCGGGGCCGGGGCCGGGGCCGGGGCCTGGGTCGGCGGCTCGGCCACGGTCCGCGCACCGGGCTCCGGCGGCTCCGGTACGGCCATGGCGAGCCCGGGGGCCAGGACGGCCTGTGCGGCGAGCGCCGCCGCCCCGACCGTACAGGCCAGACGCAGCAGTCTTCCTGACACGTCATCACCTCCGCTGCGGGGTGGCCCCTCCATCCCGCAGGGCGAGCATCAGGCGTGGGTGCGCGGCCCGCGCGCCGAGTGCGCGGTTCGGCGCAACGCGGTCACTCGTCGGCGTCGTCCCGCGGCCGGCCCGGCGTGGCGTCCGACCTGGACCAGGGCCAGCGTGGTCGGTCGCTCTGCTTCCCCTCGGGGTCGAACTCGTACTTCCAGCCCTGCGGCAGCCCGAGCTTCTTGCTGTGGCCGCGGGGCACGCGTCGGTAGACCAGGACGGTGGGCGGTCCGCCGGCCGCGTCGGGGACGGGGATGCGGTACGTCTTCGGCGGGTGGCCGGTGGGGCCCAGCAGCACGGACAGCACCCGGCCGTCCATGGGTCCGCCCTCGAAGGGGGTGTCTTCGCTCTTCACGCCCCCAGTGTCGATCAGGTCCGCGCGGCGAGCGCACCCCGGACCAGCCCGGCGGTCTGCGCGTCCCGGGCCGCGGTCACGGTCAGGGCGGCGACGAACTGGTCGACCAGCCAGTCCCGCAGCTCGTCCGCGGGCGGCTGCTGGTCCTCGTCGAGCCAGATCAGGGAGGCCGCCTCGACCGCGGTGATCCACATCCGCACGGTCATCCGGAGCCGCGGCCCGGGACCGTCGACCCCCAGATGGCGGTAGATGTGCTCGGCGGCGGCGCGTCGGACGCCGTCCACGATGGCGGTCGTCCGGGAGGTCTCGACGACGCTGCCGCCCTGGAGCAGGGCGCTGAAGCCGGCGTCGTGGCGGGCGACGAAGGTGAGGTAGCGGTCGAGGGCGCGGGCCAGCCGGGGCAGCAGGGGACCCTCCTGCGGCTCGCCGAAGCAGTGCCGCAGTTCCTCGGCGGCGGAGCGCAGCGCGGCCTCGTAGAGCTGCTGCTTGCCGCCGGGGAAGTACCGGTAGACCAGCGGCCGGGACACCCCGGCGGCCTCCGCGACGTCGTCCAGCGAGACGTCCTCGGGGACGCGGTGGGCGAACAGCGAGAGCGCGGCGTCGAGCAGCTGACTGCGGCGCTCCTCGACGCTGAGCCGACGGTATGCGGGGGCGGCGGGGGACATGGATGCAGCGTAGTCCGGCGGCCCCGGGTTCGTTGCCCTATGCAAGCAGCCCCGACGACCGCCACAGCCGCCGTCCCGCTCCGCGCAGCACGCCGATGTCGTCCAGGAAGTCCGTCAGCCGCTTCGCCCCCGACTGCATGACCTCCCTCCGGTGCCCGCTCGCCCGCACCTGCGCGATCGCCGCGCGCCGGTCCAGTCCGACGTTCGTGTAGACCTCCGGATTCACGAACGCGACCGAGAACACCCGCGCGAACTCGCCCGACGTCACCCGCGTGAACTCCTGGGACCACCTCGGCGCGGTCACCATCTGACGGCGCAGCTCCTCACGGGCGTAGCGCACGTGCCGGGCCTCCTCCACGACATGGATCCGGGTGACGCCCCGGACCAGCGGCTGGACCCGCTCGTCGGCGAAGGTCAGCCGCTGCATCCAGTCGAGGACCTCCTCGCCGAGCAGGGTCGCGGTGAAGGAGCCGGGGGTGGTGGAGATCGTCTTGAACAGGCGGCCCAGGTTCCGGTGGGCGCGGCTCACCGGATACCAGGGCGTCTCGCCGCGCGTGATCAGCCGGGCGAACATCTTCGAGTGCCGGCACTCGTCCTCGATCTCGGTCAGCGCGTACCGCACGTGCGCGCTCGTCGCCGCCTTGTCGTAGATGTGCCGCACGAGCAGCTGCATGAGGATGATCTCGAACCAGATCCCGAGCGAGGCGAGCGCGGCGGCCTCGTGCCGGGACAGCAGGATCCGCTGCTCCTCGCTCATCCGCCGCCACATCGGCGTGTCGTACAGCGACACCAGCTCCGGCGGCCAGAACCACTTGCCGTCCTCGAAGGGGGCGTCCCAGTCCAGCTCCTCGTCCGGGTCGAAGGAATGCTCGGCGGAGGACGCGAGCAGCCGCTCGGCCACCTGCTCCCGGTCCTTCAGCAGGCCCAGCGCGTCCCGCAGCCCTGCGAGCGCGTCGGCATCGGTGAGGGTCGTCGTCATGGCTCTTATGAGACTGCTTGTCAGCAAGGGCGTCAATCCCTGCGTCATGATCACTCTTCGGGGGTGGCGGATCGGCGCACTCCGCTGGGTACGCTGGCAGTGTCTGCCAGGCTCCACCGCATGGGAGTAATCATGAGCGCCGCACGCGAGTACGGGCTGGATGAGGACTACGAGTGGCCCCGCCCGCCGGAGGGCGGTTGGGCGGCGGAGGACCTGGACCGGCTCCCTAACCTGCCTCCGCACACGGAGCTGATCGACGGGAGTCTGGTTCTTGTGAGTCCGCAGACGTTCTTTCACACGCGAACCATGCGTCTGTTGGAGCACGCCTTGCTGGTCCAGGTCCCCGACGATCTGGACGTCATCCGCGAGGTGACCATCAAGTTGGACAAGCGCAACCGGCCGGAACCGGATGTTCTGGTGTTCCGCTCGGAGGCTGACACCGGACCCCGGCAGACCTGGCTCGAGCCCAGGGACGTCGTCCTTGCAATCGAGGTTGTCTCGGACGACTCGGTGGACCGTGACCGGGAGGTCAAGCCGCGGAAATATGCCACGGCCGGCGTCCCCCACTACTGGCGAGTCGAGGAGAACGACGGCCTACCGGTCGTCTACGTCTACGAACGCGACCCGGCCACCAACACCTACGTCCCGACCGGGATCTACCACGATCAGCTCAACGTGGCCGTTCCCTTCCTGATCGAGATCGACCTCACCGACATCAACCGCCGTCACCGGTGACCGCAGACCAGCCCCCACAGCCGCCCTCCGCGTCCGCAACGCCGGCGCGGAGTCGCTGGGGCTCGTCCGGCGAGATCCTCGAGGTCGAGCACGCGCCGGGCACGGTGACGATCAACTCCGAGGTGTCCGCCTACGTCGGGGACACGGACGGCGACGAGATCGAGTGTGGCCGCAACAGACCGCAACGCGCCGAGTCGACCGGCCCGGCCGCACTCTTCCGGCTGAGGCTCCCCTAGCTCCCCCAGCTCCTCAGCTCCTCACGTCCTCGGATCCTCAGACCGAGCAGCCCAGGTCCTCCGGGATCGTCAGGGCGACCGGTTCCGCGCCCTGCGGCGGGAACGAGGTGCGCAGGGTGAACGCGTACGGCGTCGGGCCGTTGGTGCGCAGATGGAGCAGGCGGGACTCGGCCTCCGCGACCGTCGGGCGGTGACCGGCCGGTACCCACCACAGGGTCGTCATCGACTCCGCGACCCGCTCGAAGAACTCCCGTCGGCGGGACATGATCTCGCGGTGTCCGCCCTGGTACATGTACGCGGTCAGGGCGTTCGCGTCCCGCCACACCGACATGTTGACGATCAGCCAGTCGTCGCCGAAGAAGCTGATGTCCGTCGCGTTGCCCTCCTCGGACTGCAGCCGCCACACGAACCCGTCCGCCGCGTCGGCGTCGGCGTTGACCGGATCGAGGGCGTCCACGAAGGGCTTCAACTCGGGGGAGTCCAAAGGGAACCTGAGGCGCGAGATATTGACCTGGGCGAGCTCGAAAGCGGCTTCAGGAGCAGAGCCGGGAACAGAGTAGGAAACAGAGTCGGGAGCAGATGCAGAGGCGGTCTCAGAGGCGGCTTCCGGGACGATTTCGGCGCTGGCATCAGTCATGGGCGAACCGTAGAACGCTCCTGTACGGTCCCGGAAGCCCCCGTCTCACGAATTGAGCACCGCCTCCATCACCGCCCGGGCGATCGGCGCCGCCATCCCGCCCCCGGTGATGTCCCCGCGGCGCGCCGACCCGTCCTCCACCACCACCGCGACCGCGACCCTCGGCTCCATGTCCCGCTCGCCCTGCGCCCAGGAGACGAACCAGGCGTACGGCGTCCCGGCGTTGCCGATGCCGTGCTGGGCGGTGCCGGTCTTGCCGCCGACGATCGCGCCGGGGATCGCCGCGTTCGTGCCGGTGCCCTCCCGCACCACGCCCTCCATCAGCTCACGCAGCCGCCGCGCCGTCGAGGGGTACATCGCCTGGCGGACGGTACGGGAACCGGCCGTGGCCACCGTCGCCCCGCCCTTCCGCGTCGTCCGCTCCACCAGATACGGCGAGCGCACCAACCCCCCGTTGGCGACGGCCGCCGACACCATCGCCATCTGGAGCGGGGTCGCCCGGGTGTTGTACTGGCCGATGGAGGACAGCGCCAACTGCGCCTTGTCGAGCGAGGTGTCGAAGGTGCTCGGCGCGACGGCGAACGGGATCCGCACGTCCACGTCGTTGAAGCCGAACGCCTGCGCCGTCCGCGTCATGTGAGCCAGCCCCGTGTCCACACCGAGCTTCGCGAACACCGTGTTGCACGACCACTGGAAGGCCTCCCGCAGCGGAGCGTCCTCGCAGCCGTCGCCCTCGTTGGTCAGGCGCGTCGTCGTGCCGGGCAGCCGGTAGGGGGCGGGGGAGCGGGTCGCCGCGTCGAGGTCCGTGATCACCCCCGCGTCCAGCGCCGCCGCCGCGGTGACCACCTTGAACGTCGACCCGGGCGGATATGTCTGCCGCACCGCCCGGTTCAGCATCGGCTTGTCCGGATCGCCGTTGAGCCGCGCCCAGGCCCGCTCCGCCCCCGCGTCGTTCCCGGACAGCACGGCCGGGTCGTACGACGGACTGGACACCAGCGCCAGCACCCGCCCCGTCGCCGGCTCCACCGCCGCCACCGCGCCCTTGCGCCCGCCCAGCCCCTCGTACGCGGCCCACTGGGCATGCCGGTTCAGGGTCGTCACCACGTTGCCGCCGGGCGGCCGGCCGTGCGTGACGTCGTTCCACAGCGGGAACGGCGCGAGCAGCGGATCCGACCCGGAGAGCACCTCGTCCCCGGCGTGCTCCAGGAACGTCGTCCCGTAGACCTGCGAGGCGAAGCCGGTCACCGGCGCGTACAGCGGCCCGTCGAGGTACGTGCGCTCGTAGCGCAGTTGCTCCCCGGTGTCCCGGGACCCGGTGACCGGCTCGTCGTCGACCAGGATGTCGCCGCGCGGCTGGGCGTAACGGGCGATGGAGTCACGCCGGTTGGCCGGATTGCCGTCGTAGCTCCCGGACCGGACGACCTGGACGCGCGCGGCGTTGACCAGCAGCGCGACCAGCAGCAGGGCGCAGAACGCGGCGGCATGCCGGATGTGCCGGGTCACGCGGGCCTCCGGGGGCGTTGGTCGAGGGGATCACCGGGAGGATCGTCGAATGATTCCGTGTGCGGCCGTCTCGCCGAATCGCTCACCCGGATCAGCAGCGCCACGATCGCCCAGTTGGTGACGACCGACGAGCCGCCCTGCGCCAGGAACGGCATCGCCATGCCGGTCAGCGGGATCAGGCCGGTCACCCCGCCCGCGATCACGAACACCTGGAGCGCCACGATCGAGGCGAGGCCGGTCGCCAGCAGCCGTCCGAAGGGATCCCGCAGGGACAGGCCCACCCGGTAGCCGCGCTCCACGAGCAGGCCGTAGAGGAGGAAGAGCGCCGACAGCCCCGCCAGGCCCAGTTCCTCGCCCGCCGTCGCCAGGATGAAGTCCGACTTCGCGGCGAAGCCGATGAGGATGGAGTGGCCGAGCCCCAGCCCGGTGCCGAACACCCCGCCCGCCGCGAAGGAGAACAGCGACTGCGCGAGCTGGTTGGGCCCCTGGCCGGCCTCGATCGACGCGAACGGGTGCAGCCAGTCCTCGACCCTGCTGTGCACATGCGGCTCCAGACGGCCGACGGCGACCGCGCCGAGCGAGGCGAGCAGCAGACCGACGGCGATCCAGCCCGTGCGGCCGGTCGCGACGTAGAGCATGACCACGAACAGTCCGAAGAAGAGCAGCGACGTGCCGAGGTCCCGCTCCAGGACCAGCACGCCGACGCTCAGCAGCCAGATCGCGACGATCGGGCCGAGGACGCGTCCGGTGGGCAGTTGCATACGTGAGAAGCGCCAGATCCGGCGGCCCGAGTACGCCAGAGCCGTGCGGTTGGCGGCCAGGTACGCGGCGAAGAACACCGCGAGCAGCACCTTCGCGAACTCGCCCGGCTGGATGGAGAAACCGGCGATGCGGATCCAGATCCGGGCCCCGTTCACGGCCGGGAACAGGATCGGGAGGGTGAGCAGAGCGAGCGCGGCGACCACGCACACGTACGCGTACCGCTGGAGCACGCGGTGGTCGCGCAGCGCGGCGACGACCACGATGAACAGGGCCACCCCGACCGTCGACCACATCAGTTGCGTGGGCGCGGCCCGGTCGCCCGGCGTCTCCAGGTCCAGCCGGTAGATCAGCACCAGGCCGATCCCGTTCAGCAGCACGGCGATGGGCAGGAGGAGCGGATCGGCGCAGGGCGCGCGCAGCCGCACCACGAGATGCGCCAGCAGCGCGAGCACGCCGAGCCCGGCGCCGTAACCGGCGGCGCCGGGCGGGACGGTGCCGTCCTTCGCGAGGCCGACCGCGCAGTACCCGTACACGGAGAGCAGGACGGCCAGGACGATGAGGGCGAGTTCGACGCCACGGCGCCGGGGGAGGCGTACCGCGGGGGCGGGCGCGTCGGCCGCCGTGACGGTGGTCCCGGTTCCGGGTCCGGTTCCGGGGTCTGCGCCGGCTCCCACTTTCGTCATGCCCGGAACTTACCTAAATGTGGCCCCTTGTGGGCCTTGGAAGTGTTTGCGTGTCAGCACCAGCGCGGCGCCGCGCCGATGGCGTCGATGTAGCGCGCCGCGCCCCAGGCCCAGGTGCCGTCCGTGAGGAGGTACCAGAGGGAGTTGCCCTGGACGTTCTGACCGGAGGTCTTGCAGAAGATCGAGACGATCTCGCCGCGGTAGGCGACGCGGATCACCTCGCCGGCGCGGGTCGGCCTGCTGCGCAGCAGCAACTCGTCCGCGGTCACGCGCCCGCGGTAGCGAGGGGAGTCGTTCTGGTCGTCGGGACGGCCTCCGCCGTCGGACTGCCAGTCGTCACCACCGCCACCGGACTGCCAGTCGCTGTCGCCCCCCGACTCCCAGTCGCCGTCACCTCCCGGCTCCCAGTCGCCGTCACCGCCCGACTCCCAGTCGCCGCCCCCGTCCCCGCCGCCGGACTGCCAGTCGTTCCCGCCCCCGGACTGCCAACTCCCGGTCTGCCCGGTCTGGCCACTCTGATTGCCTTGGCCGTTCGGGTTGGCCTGGCCGGTCTGTGTGCCTTGGCCGTTCGGGTTGGCCTGGCCGGTCTGTGTTCCCTGGCCGGCCTGGTTGCCCTGCCCGGTCTGACCGGTCTGCGTGCCCTGACCGGTCTGCGTGCCCTGACCCGTCTGTGTGCCTTGGCCCGTCTGCGTGCCTTGGTCGGCCTGGCCGGTCTGGCCGTTGGGGTTGGCCTGGCCGGTCTGTGTGCCTTGGCCGTTCGGCTTGCTCTGCCCGGTCTGTGTGCCTTGACCGTTCGGCTTGCTCTGCCCGGCCTGGTTGGCCTGGCCGGTCTGTGTGCTCTGGGCGTTTTGGTTGCCCTGGCCGCTGCCGTCGCCTCCCTGGCTCTGCCAGTTGTACGAGCCGCTCTGCTGGGCGGTGGTGCCGCTGCCGGTGCCACCGTTCCCGTCGTCGGCGAGGGCCGGGGCGACGGCTGCGGTGGCAACGAGGGCGCCGGCTGCGGTGACTATGGCGAGGCGGGTGAGAGGGGAGCGCAGGGACGTGGTGGACATGGCGGTACCTCCATGAAGGGGGCGAAGCTGACTAATCGCCATATTAGGAGGGGTTCGTGCGTGTCGCCCGTCACGCTGCGCCATCGGGGAGGGCGCT
Source organism: Streptomyces sp. NPDC050263 (assembly GCF_040655955.1). Lineage (NCBI taxonomy): Bacteria > Bacillati > Actinomycetota > Actinomycetes > Kitasatosporales > Streptomycetaceae > Streptomyces > Streptomyces sp. NPDC050263. The sequence goes on from NZ_JBFAKW010000020.1 coordinate 62,812, forward strand.
CGTGGCAGGAGGCGTCTGAGGGAGCGTCAGCGTGGCCACCGCACCGCCGTCCGGCGCGTTCGTGAACGTCAGCCGCGCGCCCAGCACCTCCGCCTGGCCGACCGCGATCGTCAGCCCCAGCCCGTGCCCCTTCGCCCCGCCCTCGGTGCGGAACCGCTGCGGCCCGTGCGTGACGAGGTACTCCGGATAGCCGTCCCCGTGGTCCCGCACGGTGACCACGGGACCGTCCACCGTCAGCTCGACGGGCGACCGCCCGTGCCGGTGCGCGTTGGCGAGCAGGTTCCCCAGCACCCGTTCGAGGCGCCGCCGATCGGTCTCCACGCGCGCGTCCCGGGCGACCCTGACCTCGGCGCCGGTCGTCACGCAGGCCCCCGCTGCGCCTGACGCCCCGGATGCCTCCGCCGTCCGTACCACGCGCACCGCCAGCGCGCCCAGTTCCTCGGCGTCCAGCTCCAGCCGCTCGCGCCCGGTGTCCAGCCGGGAGATCTCCAGCAGGTCCTCGGTGAGCGTGCGCAGCGCCGCCACCCGGTCGCGCACCAGCTCCGTCGGCCGTCCCGGCGGCAGCAGTTCGGCCGCCGCGTGCAGCCCGGTCAGCGGCGTGCGCAGCTCGTGCGCCACATCGGCGGTGAACCGCTGCTCGCTGAGCAGCTTGCCCTGCAGCGAGGACGCCATGGAGTCGAGCGCGACGGCGACGGCGCCCACCTCGTCCTGAGGCCGGCCCCAATCCTTCGCGCGGGGGTCGTCCACGCGCGCGTCCAGATCGCCGGCGGTGATCCGCCGGGCCACCTGCGCGGTGGCGTGCAGCCGACGGGTCACCCGGGTCACCGCGAGGGCGCCGACCAGCAGTGTCGCCCCGATCGCCAGCGCCGACGACCACAGGATCGCGGTGTCGAGCGCCTCGATGGTGCGGGCGCTCTGCGAGTAGTCGACGGCGACCGCGAGAGCCCGCTCACCGTCGGCGGGGCCCGCCGCCCACATCGTCGGCCGCCCCCGGTGGTCGGCGACCATCGTGCCGCGCTCCCCGGCCACCGCCAGCGTTCGCAGCGACTTGGGCAGCCCCGCCGGATCGACGCTCGCGCCCCGCTCGAGCGTATCGCCCGCCTCGAACGCCGTCGTCGCGTCCGTCAGCCGGGACAGCGCGAGGTCGCGGGCCTCGCCGACGGTCTGGTTGGTCACCGACACATGCACGAGGACGCCGAGCAGGGCGGCCAGCGCGCAGCACATCACGGTGATGAAGGCGGCGGCCTTCGCGGCGAGCGTGCCGGCCCACGAGGGAAGCGCGAGCCTCATCGGCCGCTCGCCGAGGAGGACGGAACCGCGGGGCCGGACGGCGGGCCGGACGCCGTCGCGGACACCGAAGCGGACGGGTGCGAGGAGTCCTTCCGGCCGCTGCCGGTGCGCAGCATCTCGTCATGGGTGAGCAGCATGGCGTGCTGCTGCTGATCCCACGTCCACTGGAGCCGGTACTCGTAGCCGGCGACCTCCGACGGGGCGCGGATGATCACGGACCGCCCGGCCAGCTCGACCCCGCTCACGGCGTCCTCGTAGGACATGACCTGCACGAGCCTGTCGCCGCGGACGGTGTAGACGCGGACGGCGGTCAGATTGCCGGGCAACTGCCGGAAGCCCAGCGTCATGTCCTCCCGGCCGTCACCGGTGAGGTCGCGGTAGTACGCCTTGAGGACGGGACACCGGGTCCCTGCCGTGCCGCTCTTGCCGCAGTCGGCCATCCGGCGGGCGGTCTCGTCGTAGGCGCCCGCGCTGTAGTCGCCGGGGTCGGCGGCGATCTCCGCGCGCACGACCGCGACCGGGTCCGCCTTGCGGATGTCGCCGCCCGGCACGGTGACGCCCTTGACGACCTTGGTGTCCACCTCGCCGATGTCGAAGGCGGGACTCGCGGCGGGGGTGAGATCCGGCCAGAGCCGGTCCGGGCTGATCGCGGTCGGCGTCGAGCCCGCGCCCTCCAGTTCCCCGGCGTCCCCGCAGCCCACCGAGACCGAGGCCAGCAGAACGAAGCCGACGACGGCGAACGCGGAACGGGCGAACGCGGAACGGGCGAACGCGGAGCGGGCGACGCGCGTGGAGAGGGCGGAACGGCTGGGACGACTGCGGAACACGGGACTCCTGTGACTCCTCTGCGGCGACGACGATGCCGGGCCCGTACACCATATTCGTAGGGAAGTCCGTTTTACGTACCGGCTGCGACGAAACGATTACTCGGCCAGTTCCTCCAGCAGTCTGGCCGTCGGCAGCCCCGCCCGCAGGTACTCCACGAACAACTCGTTGTGCAGGGCCCACGGCGAGCGCCGTGACCGTATCAGCCGGATCGCCTCTTCGGCCGAATGCCCGCGGCGCACCAGCGCATGGGCGACGACCAGCCCCGACCGGTTGTAACCGCTGTAGCAACGCACGAGAACCACCCGCCCCTCGTCCATCGCGTCGGCCGCGGCCTGCGCCAGCCGGATCACCCCGGCGAGCTGCGTCCCGTCCAGCGGCCCGTCCGGGATCGGCCACACATGATGTTCCACGCCGGTATCGGGCCCGTGCCCCTGCCGGGCCCGGGTCAGCGTCTGGACGACGTCGAACTCACCCCGGACCACGGCGAGCTCCAATGCCCCGGACGGCCCCCGGAACTCGTGCCCGCCCATCCACAGACCGGGCACGATCTCACTCCACGGACGCTCCGGAGCCGGTACGTCGGGTTGCTTCCTGCGGGTCCGCAACGGCGCCTCCCCAAACGCGCTGCCTAGGGCCTGCCCAACTCCTCCCGAAGGTAACCGCCTTCTTGCCCCGGGAGCACCCCTCCTGTTCCCTTGGGTCAAGGGGTGATTGCCGCATGAACGGACTGCGCGTCATACCGACCTGGCGACACGGCCAGGAGCGGCTCTACGTCTGCCTCGCCGACGGCAGGAACATCGCCTGGTACGACCGTGAGGCGGCCAGGGTGAACCTCATCGGGGACGACCGCAGAGAGGACGTCCTCGAAGCCCTCGGCCCCTTCATCACCGGCCCGGTCACGGTCGGCCCGCCCCCGGTCCCCACACCCGCGGAGCTGGCCCGCCTCTCCCTCCACCCGGACGACGACCTGGCCCCCAACCGCCCCGGCGAGGCGCTCGTCGTCGACCTGGACCGCGACCCGGGCCCCGCCCGCCGCCTCAGGACCGACCCGCGCCGCCGGGCCCTGGCGGCGGAACAGACGATCGGCGAGGCCCTGGACCGCCTGGACGGCGCCGGCTGGCGCACGCTGCACTCGCTGCCCCTCCCGGGCGGAGACCGCGTCCACCACCTGGCGATCGGCCCGTCCGGCCTCTTCGCGATCCACACGCTGCCCGCCCGCAAGCAGCGGGTCCGCATCGCCGACCCCATGGTCACCCTGGGCCGCCGCGACCCGGAACCCCTCCTGCGCAGGGTCCGCGCAGCCGCCGACCGGGCCTCCTACGCCCTGACGGCCGAGGTCCACCCGGTCCTGGCCCTGGTGGCCCCGACGGACGTCTCCTTCAAGACCCCGCCCCGAAACGTCCGCATCCTCACCGACACCACCCTCACCGACCTGACCCACCCGGGAGCCGTGCTCAAGCCGGCAGACGTAGAGGCACTGCACGCCATGGCAAGAGACCGGCAAACGTGGTCAAGGGTGTGAGGCGCCTGTCTCTCAGTTCTTCCAGCCCGTCTGGGGGTACCCCCTCTGGGGGAGTTCTAAGGACGAGGCCGTCCAGGCCGAACGGGGGTCCGGGGGCGCAGCCCCCAGGGACGGGAAGGGAAGGGGCGGCGGGGGCGAGAAGACCCTGCGCCCGCACCCCTCACGGCACACCCCCCGCCCGCCCCACCTCCCACAACGGCGCAAGCAGATCCCCCCGCTCCCGAACCCGCGCAGCGACGTCCGAGGCCAGAAAAGTCAACGCCTCCACCTCCCCGCACCCCTCGACCTCCTCCCACCCCACCGGCGCCGACACACTCGGCGCCGCCCGCGCCCGCAGCGTGTACGGAGTGGCCGTCGTCTTGCGTGCCGCGTTCTGGCTCCAGTCCACGAACACCTTCCCCGGCCGCAGACTCCGCGTCATCCGGTGCACGACCAGCCGCGGCAGGGCCCGCTCCGCCTCCACGGCCAGCCGCTTGGCGTACTCCGTGACCCGTTCGGACGACGCCCCCCGCACCGCCGCCAACAGATGCAGCCCCTTCGCCCCCGAGGTCTTCGCGTACGCCTCGATCCCGTCCGCCGCCATCCGCTCACGGAGCCACACCGCGACCTCGCAGCACTCGACGACGGTGGCGGGCGCCCCGGGGTCGAGGTCGAAGACGAGCCGGTCGGCGACCTCGGGGTCCTGAATCACCCACTGGGGCGTATGGAACTCGGTGACGAGGTTCGCCGCCCACACCAGACTCGCCAGATCCTGCACCAGCACCATCCGGGCCGGCCCCTCCGACCGCGGCACCTCGGCGGTGGTGACCCAGTCGGGCGTCCCCGGCGGCACGTTCTTGGCGAAGAAGACCTGCCCGTCGGGCCCGTCCGGGTAGCGCAGCCAGGACAGCGGCCGGTCGCGCAGATGGGGGAGCAGGACGTCGGCGACGGTCGCGTAGTAGTGCAGCACCTCGCCCTTGGTGAAGCCGGTCGCCGGATACAGCACCTTCTCCAGGTTGCTGAGCGCGACCCGTCTGCCCTCCACCTCGGTGATCGGCGTCATAAGATGAGAATCACACAAATCATTGGAAAACATCTGAAACGATCTGAAACCGTCCAATAAAGGCAACCCGGAGGGCGCTGCACGTGAGATCCATCTGGAACGGCGCCATCTCCTTCGGTTTGGTCAGCATCCCGATCAAGCTGGTGAACGCCACCGAGAGCCACTCGATCTCCTTCCGCCAGATCCACACGGAGGACGGCGGCCGCATCCGCTACCGCAAGGTCTGCGAGCTGGAGGAGCGCGAGGTGAGCTCCGCGGAGATCGGCAAGGGGTACGAGGACGCGGACGGCACGATCATCCCGATCACCGACGAGGACCTGGCCCAGCTGCCCATCCCGACCGCGAAGACGATCGAGATCGTGGCGTTCGTCCCGGCCGACCGCATCGACCCGCTCCAGATGGACGCCGCCTACTACCTCCAGGCGGGCGGCGCCCCGGCGGCGAAGCCGTACACGCTGCTGAGGGAGGCCCTCAAGCGCAGCAACAAGGTGGCGATCACGAAGTACGCGTTGCGCGGCCGCGAGCGCCTGGGCATGCTCCGCGTGGTCGGCGACGCGATCGCCATGCACGGCCTGCTCTGGCCGGACGAGGTCCGCGCACCGGAGGGCGTCGCCCCGGACGCCTCCGTCACCGTCCGGGACAAGGAACTCGACCTGGCGGACGCCCTGATGGACACCCTCGGCGAGGTCGACCTGGAGGACCTGCACGACGAGTACCGCGAGGCGGTCGAGGAGGTCGTCGCGGCCAAGGCGGCCGGCGAGGCGCCCCGCGAGGCCCCGGCCCCGCCGTCCAGCGGCAAGGTGCTGGACCTGATGGCGGCCCTGGAGAAGAGCGTCCGGGCGGCGAAGGAGTCGAGGGGCGAGGAACCGGAGCAGGCGGACGTCACCCGCCTACCCTCGCGCAAGTCGGCCCGCACGGCGCCCAAGCGGACGGACGGCAAGAAGTCGACGTCGACGGCGAAGAAGACGACAGCGACGAAGAGCACGGCCGGAACGAAGAGCGCGGCCGGAACGAAGACCACGGCCGCCAGGAAGACAGCCGCAAAGAAGACGACAGCAAAGAAGACGGCAGCGAACAAGACAGCGGCAAAGCGAAGCACGGCGTCGACATCGACATCGACATCCGCTTCGGCTTCGGCTTCGGGCAAGCCGACGGCGAAGAAGACAACACCCCGCAAGCGCACAGCCTGACCGCGGATCAGGCAGCCTCCTCAAGCTCCTCGCGCCCGTCCAGCCGGTCCACGCCACCACCCTTCCCGCGCAGACCCCGCCACCGGGGGAGGGCCAGAGACACCGTGCCCACCCCCAGCCCCACCGCAGGCCATACCGGGAACTCGCCGTCGTAGGCGAACCCGTGCCCGGCGAAATACGTCAACGCCGACACGCTCACACCGAGCCCGGCCCAGATCCGCCAGGACTCGGCCCCCCTCGCCTCCGGGCAGGGCCGCACCCGGATCTCCAGCGAGACCAGCCCCCGCTCCACCGGCCGCAGCACACGCAGAACCCCCACCAGAACGCCCCCCAGCACCACCAGCCACGGCACCCGCAGAGCCCACCAGGCCAGGGAGCCGTAGCCGGGTTCGGGGGCGAGCCCGGTCAGGTAGAAGGCGGCGGCCACGATGAGCACCGGCAGCATGTGCCACAGGTAGAGCGCCATGCTGCCCGCCCCCAGCACCCGCACCGCCCGTGCCACCCGGGCCCGCTCCAACGCCCGCCGCACGACCGGGGCGACCAGCAGAGCGACCCCGACCTGCGCCACGGCCCACGCCAGCATGGCCGCCGACGGCGGGTCGGTGTTGCTCAGCTCCTGCCCGGTCACCAGGATCAGACTGACGGGAAACGGTCCGGGCCCGACCAGCGCGGCGAACCCCAGCCCGCCCGCCACCGCCATGGTGACCGGCACGGCTCGCCTGCCGCTCCCCAACGACCCGTCCCGCCAGCAGAATCCGAGCTGATAGACGACACCCCACACGAGCAGGTAGTTGAGCGCCCCGACGACTTCGACGCCCCCGGAACGCGACGCGTCCGCAGCCGCGACGAGCACGCCGATGCCGAACCCGAGGACGCCCATCCCCACGGGCGCCCGCACCCCCCACCGCTCGTGAAGGGCGTACATCGCCGGAGTCAGGGCGCTGAGCAGCAGATACACCGGCAGGAACCAGAACTGCATGGCCATCGCCCACCCCACCAGCGCAAGGGTGGCGGGATCCACGCCGAGCCCGGAGCACACCCCGACGGCAAGCAGCACGAGTCCGCTGTACGCGGCCGTAGGCAGCAGCAGTCGCACTGCCCGCTGCCCCACCCACCCCGCGGCGGTGCCGCCGGCCGTCCGGGCCCGCGCCCAGGACCCGGCGGCTGCACAACCGCCGGCGAGGAAGAACAACGGCATGATCTGGAAGCCCAGGGTCAGCCACTGCGTCCAGGGCACGGTCGCGAGCAGCTCGGGCGCGTCGATCTCCCCGCCCGGCCGCCGGACCAGCCCGGTGATCAGCCAGTGGCCCAGCACCACGAGCAGGATCGCCCACGCCCGCAGGAAGTCGACGTACCGGTCACGATTCATGCCCGAATGGTTCCGTCCCTCCCAACTCCGGTACACGGAAAACCCTTTGTCGCAACCAACCCGTGCCCACCCCGACACAGTCAGCCCGCTCGCACCCCACCCCCGGCCCCCGGCCCCGGTAAAACATCTTGACGCGGCCCTGAATGTTACCGGTAACATCATTTCTCGTCGGAAGCAGCACACCGCACCCCACGCCGTAGTGGGCCGTCCGTCCTGGAGTCCGCGTGACCGACCACCCCACGGCACAGCGCGCCCCGGCCACAGCATCGCCGCCACCCACCACCGTCGGCGCCGACCCGGTCTTCACCACGCTCGCGGTAGCGGCCTCCTGCGTCGGCTTCGTACTCATCGGCGCACTCCAGGCCCTCTACGGCCCGGCGATCCCCGCCCTCCGCGAGGAGTTCGGGCTCTCACCCTCAACTGCCGGACTGGGCCTGAGCGCCCACTTCGTGGGCGGGGTGGCCGGAGTCCTCCTCTTCGACCGCCGCTACGGACGAACCGGCAACCGACGCATCCTCGCGACCTCCTACCTCCTCATGGCGACCGGAGCCGCAGGCTTCGCGCTGGCCCCGAACTGGCCCCTCGCGCTGACCGCGGCCTTCCTCGCAGGCCTCGGCTTCGGCGGCATCGACTACGGCCTCAACCAGCTCTTCGCGGTCGGCTTCGGACACCGTTCCACCGCGATGCTCAACATCCTCAACGCCCACTTCGGCATCGGCGCGATCCTGGGCCCGGCCCTGATCGCATCCGTGGGCGCGGAGCACTACCCCGCCATTTTCATCGCCTTCGCGCTGGTCAACCTGCCCCTGCTCCTCTGTCTGCGCGGAGTGCGCGACCACCCCCCGCACCTCACCACCCCCACCGAGAAGGCCACACCGGCCGACGGCGCCCTGCGCTCCGTCCTCACCGTCTTCGTCACCCTCTACGCCCTCCACGTCGCCATCGAGGCCGGCGTGGGCGGCTGGGAGCCCACGCACCTGGAGACCGTCGGCTACGGCGCGGGCACAGCGGCCACCGCGACCTCCGTCTACTGGCTGATGATGACCGTGGGCCGCTTCCTGGTAGCCCCGATCGCCCTGCGCTTCTCCGCCCAGGCCATCATCACGGTCTCCTGCGCCGGCATGACCGTCTGCCTCCTCCTGGCGGCCGTCCCGGGCCTGGCCCCCTACGCCTACGCCGGCGTAGGCCTCTTCATCGCACCGATCTTCCCCACCGGACTCCCGTGGCTCACCCGGGCGGCCCCCCGAGCCCGCCGCGCCGGCGCGCTGGTCATCGCCGCGTCCATGCTGGGCGGCGTGGCGGCGGGCCCGGCACTCGGCAAGGTCATCGAGTGGTCGGACGTCAGAGCCGTCCCCCTCCTCCTGGCCGCAGTCTCGGCAACCTGCCTGGCAGCCACCGTCTGGCTGACAAGAGCAACACGCACCACCTAGGGGGCTTCTGACGGATCTCCGCGGCGTCGCGACGCCCGGCACGCACTCTCGCCGCACCGGGCGAAAGCCCTAGTAGCTCCGCTACGAGGACTCTCGCCCGGCACACCGAGAGCACACACCGAACGCCGCTCCTTCTCCCACGGAGATCCATCAGAAGCCCCCTAGCCGGCCGAGTCGCAGACGGGGCCCCGACGCACCCGCGGCCGCCCGTCGACGGGAGTGGGTCGTGGCGGTGCGGCGCAGCCCGTCGCTCAGCTCGTCACAGCCAAGTCCCACTGTGGCAGCAGGCAGCAGTACGCCCAACACGCGACGGGCTGGCCGCACCGCCACGACCCCGACCCACCCACCGCAGGGACGGCGCACGGCACCCCCGACCCACCCGCACACGACACCGAAGGAACCCACATGCCCACCGAAGCCCCCCACCCCACCGAAGCCCCCAACCCCACCCCCGCCCTGACCACCACCCCCGACGGCTTCCTGCTCCACGGCACCCCCTTCCGCATCCTCTCCGGCGCCCTCCACTACTTCCGCGTCCACCCCGACCAGTGGACCGACCGCCTCCGCAAGGCCCGCCTCATGGGCCTGAACACGGTGGAGACCTACATCCCCTGGAACCTCCACCAGCCCGAACCCGGCACCCTGGACCTGCAAGGCCTCCTGGACCTGCCCCGCTTCCTCCGCCTGGCAGCAGCAGAGGGCCTGCACGTCCTCCTCCGCCCCGGCCCCTTCATCTGCGCGGAGTGGGACGGCGGCGGCCTGCCCCACTGGCTCACCACCGACCCCGACATCCGCCTACGCTCCAGCGACCCCCGCTTCACCGACATCATCGACCGCTACCTGGACCTCCTTCTCCCCCCGCTCCTCCCGTACACGGCGGCAGCCGGCGGCCCGGTCATCGCCGTACAGGTGGAGAACGAGTACGGCGCGTACGGCGACGACACCGACTACCTCAAGCACCTGGAGCACGCTTTCCGCGAGCGAGGCATCGAGGAGCTCCTCTTCACCTGCGACCAGACCGCCGGCGATCACCTCAAGCACGGCACCCTGCCCGGCGTCCTCGCCACCGGCACCTTCGGCAGCCGCGTGGACGAGTCGCTCGAGCGCCTTCGCGAGGCCCAGCCCGAAGGCCCGCTCATGTGCTCGGAGTTCTGGATCGGCTGGTTCGACCACTGGGGCGGCCCGCACCACGGCAGGGACGCCGAAAACGCGGCCGCCGACCTGGACCGACTCCTCTCCGCGGGCGCGTCGGTCAACATCTACATGTTCCACGGCGGCACCAACTTCGGTTACACCAACGGAGCCAACCACCACCACGCCTACGTCCCCACCATCACGTCCTACGACTACGACGCCCCGCTGACGGAGAGCGGCGACCCGGGCCCGAAGTACCACGCCTTCCGCGAGGTCATAGCCCGCCACGCCCCGGTCCCGCAGGAACCGATCCCGGCCCCGTCCCCCAAACTCCCCCCGACGACAGTCGAGTTGACGACGTACACCCCCCTCCTTCCCCTGGCCGGAACCCCGGTCCACGCCAAGGACCCCGTCACCGCCGACGAGATGAGCCAACGCGCCGGCTACACCCTGTACCGGACAACGGCCCCCACCCCCGGACCCGGCCTCCTCCACTTCGCCGGCGGAGTAGGGGACCGAGCCCAGGTCTTCCTGGACGGCGCCCCCGCCGGCGTCCTGGAGCGCGAGCGCTACGACGAGACCCTGCCCGTCCACGTCCCCCGCGCCGACGCCGTCCTCGAGGTACTCGTGGAGAACATGGGCCGCGTCAACTACGGCCCCCGCATCGGCGTCCCGAAGGGCCTGCTGGGCCCGGTGACCCTCAGCGGCAAGCCGGTACAGGGCTGGGACTGCCACGCGCTGCCCCTGGAGACCACCCCGGACCCGGCCTCGTTCACCAGGTCCGAGCCGACCTGCGCCGAACCCGCCTTCCACCACGGCACGTTCGAAGTGAAGACCCCCGCGGACACGTTCCTCTCCCTCCCGGGCTGGACGAAGGGCCAGGCCTGGATCAACGGCTTCCACCTGGGCCGCTACTGGAACCGAGGCCCCCAGCGCACCCTCTACGTCCCGGCCCCGGTCCTCCGCCCGGGCGCCAACGACCTGGTCCTCCTGGAACTGCACGGCACCACCACACCCCAGGCCCACCTGACCGACGCCCCCGACCTGGGCCCGAAGGGCCCCTGACGACAAGCACGCACCCGCACCGCAGGTCCCCGCCGCCACCCCACCCCTGCGGCCTATCCTGTCGTTGGTTTCACGAGGACCACCCAGGCCGAAGGAAGAAGAGCACCCACCATGACCCCAGGCGCCGCGGACGGCTCGGCGACCAAGGGACGCAGTCGCCGCAACTTCGCGGGCGCGCGCCCGGTGATGGACGACGTCGCCAAGCTGGCCGGCGTCTCCAAGCAGACCGTCTCCCGGGTGCTCAACGACCACCCGGCCGTCCGCGCCGAGACCCGGGAAGCGGTCCGGGCGGCGATGCGCACACTCGGCTACCGCCCCAGCAGCAGCGCGCGCTCGCTGGCCAGCGGCCGTACCCGCATGCTCGGCGTGATCTCGTTCGACGCGGCCCGCTACGGCCCCGCCTCGACGCTGACGGCGATCAACACGGCGGCGCAGGAGGCGGGGTACCTGGTCAGCTCGATCGCGCTGGACACGGCGGACCGGGACACGGTGGTGCGGGCGGCGGACCGACTCTCGGCGGAGGGCGCGGACGGCGTCATCGCGATCGCACCCCAGGTCAGGGTGGCCCGAGCCCTGGCCGAGGCCCACCTGGACACCCCTTTGGTCGTCATGGACAACGACCTGGGCGACGGCACCCCCATGGTCACCTCGGACGCCGTCACCGGCGCCCGCACGGCGACGGAGTACCTCCTCTCCCTCGGCCACCGCACGGTCCGACACGTGGCGGGCCCGAAGGGCTGGACCTCCGCGGACCGCAGGTCGGACAGCTGGCAGGCCACACTCCGGGCAGCCGGAGCCGAGGTCCACACCCCCCTGACCGGCGACTGGAGCGCCGACTCCGGCTACGACCTGGGCCGCGAACTGGCGAAGGACCCGACCATCACCGCGGTCTTCGTCTCCAACGACCAGATGGCGCTGGGCGTCCTGCGCGCCCTGTACGAGGCAGGCCGCCATGTCCCCGACGACGTCAGCGTGGTCGGCTACGACGACATCCCGGAAGCCGCCCACTTCCTCCCGCCGCTGACCACGATCCGCACGGACTTCACCGACATCGGCACCATCGCCCTGCGCATCCTCCTGAACCACATAGACACCGCCCCCCACCGCCCCGACCCGCACCTCACGGTCGTCCCAGTGGAACTACGCATCAGAAACAGCACCGCAGCCCCCCGCCGACCACGGCGGAGGTCCGGCGTACCGTACGGCGCGGATACGGGACCGCCTCGGCCGAGCCGGGGTGGGGCGAGGGAGGAAGCATGAGCGAGCGGTCCAGCGGCGACGGCGCCGTGGCGGACGTCGGGACGCGGACGCCGATCGGCGAGATGGTGGTGGTCGAGGACCTGCGCCGCACCTACGGCAGCGGCGACACCGCCGTCCACGCCCTGCGCGGTGTCTCCTTCACCGTGCCGCGCGGCGAACTCGTCGCCCTCAGAGGCCGTTCCGGCTCCGGCAAGACCACCGTGCTCAACCTGGTCGGCGGCCTCGACACCCCGGACGGCGGCCGGATCGTCCTGGACGGCACCGATCTGGCCGGCCTCGGCGACGACGACCTGCTGGCGCTGCGCCGCGACCGCATCGGCTTCGTCTTCCAGTCCTTCGGCCTCATCCCGATTCTGACCGCTGCCGAGAACGTCGGGGTCCCGTTGCGCCTGCGGAAGGTCCCGGCCCGCGACCGCGAGGCCCGCGTCGACCTGCTCCTCTCCCTGGTCGGCCTCTCCGACCATGCCGACCAGCGTCCCGGCGAGCTGTCCGGCGGCCAGCAGCAGCGGGTCGCGATCGCCCGCGCGCTCGCCAACGACCCGGCCCTGATCATCGCCGACGAACCCACCGGCCAGCTCGACGCCGACACCGGTCTCACCGTGATGGACCTGCTGCGCGCCGTCGTCCGCAGCGAATCCGTCACCGCCCTCGTCGCCACCCACGACACGCAACTCCTCGCGTTGGCCGACCGCGTGCTCGAACTCCGCGACGGCCGCATCGTCGAGGACATCTGATCGGTGCAGACCTCACCTCCTCATCTCCTCACCTCCTCGGGGGACCGCGTGGCAGTTCACGAACAGCTCTCCGGGGCACCGGACTTGGACGAGTTGCGTCGGCGGGCCGCCGCGGCCGCCGCCCCGCAACGCGAGGAGGGGCTGGTCGTCTGCGAGAACCTGGTGCGGATCTACCAGACCGAGGGCGTCGAAGTGCAGGCCCTCCAGGGCCTCGACCTGGCCGTGGCCGAGGGCGAGATGATCGCCGTGGTCGGCGCCTCCGGCTCCGGCAAGTCCACCCTGCTGGGCATACTCTCCGGCCAGGACGTGCCCACCGCGGGAGCCGCCCAGGTCGCCGGACACGACCTGCTGACGATGAAGCGCCGCGAGCGGCTCGACTACCGGCGCGGCACCGTGGGCTTCGTCTGGCAGCAGACCTCCCGCAACCTGCTGCCCTACCTCTCGGCGGCCGAGAACGTGATGCTTCCGATGACGTACACCGGGATCAAGCGCTCTCAGCGCCGGGCCCGGGCGGAGGAACTGCTCGACCTGCTGTCCGTCGGCCACTGCCGGGACCGCACCCCCGACACGCTCTCCGGCGGCGAGCAGCAGCGGGTCGCCGTCGCCGTCGCCAACGCCAACGAGCCCCGGGTGCTGTTCGCCGACGAACCCACCGGCGAACTCGACACCGCCACCAGCGACGAGGTCTTCGCCGCACTGCGCCGGGCCAACGAGGACCTCGGCGTCACCGTGATCGTGGTCACCCACGACGCGCTGGTGTCCGAGCAGGTCCAGCGCACCGTGCGGATCCGCAACGGCCGTACCTCGACCGAGGTGCTGCGCCGGGTCGCCACCGGCGAGGACGGCGTCGAGGTGCTCACCGCCGAGGAGTACGCGGTGCTGGACGGCAGCGGTCGGCTGCAACTCCCGGGCGAGTTCACCGAGCGCCTGCACCTGCGCAAGCGCGTGCGGCTGGCCCTGGAGAGCGACCACATCGGCGTATGGCCCGACGAGGCCGCGCGGCGGGCGAAGTCCGAAGCGGAGGACGCACAGGAGGCGGAGGGCACGGCGGGTGGCGGCCGGACGCGCTGAACAGGCCTCGCGCGCGCGGCCGTTCACATGCGGCGCAGTTCGGCCCCCAGGCCGCTCCGGCGGGCGAGGACGGTCTCGGCGGCCGCGGCGACCAGGATCAGCGCGGTCACGCCGACGACGAGGGCGAGGGTCAGCGAGTAGTCGGTCCGCAGCGCCGGTTGGGCCGGGCCGCCGGTGAACTGCCGCAGGTCCAGCGTCCCCGCCATGAGCCGCGGTTCGAGCAGCCCGAGCAGCGTGCCGCCCACCGCCGATGCCACCGCCAGCGGCAGCAGTTGCAGGAAGTGCACCGCCCCGGCCTCCTTGCCGCCGAGTCCGAGCGTGCGCAGGAACGAGGTGGTGCGCCTGCGCTCGTGGGAGGTGAGGGTCAGTTCCAGGGCGAGCGCGAGCAGACCGGACAGCGCGGCCAGGATCGAGCCGACGGTGTAGATCGTGCCGAGGCCCTGCGTCAGGCCGTCCGTGCGCAGAGTGCTCAGCGTCTCGGAGCGGACGCGGATCCGGGCCAGCGGCCCGAGCGCCTCGGCCGCCGCCGACCGCAGTGCCGCGGCATCGGCGGCGGCGGGACCGTCGGCCTTGAGGAGCAGGACGGTGCTTCCCGAGGGCTGCTGGGGCATCAGGTGCTCGGCGGCGGCGGTGGTGATCAGCATCGGCGTCCCGGCGGCGATCTGCGCCGTGACCGGCCCGAGGAGAGGGTCGCGCAGTTCCGCGGCGGTGAGGGTGCCGACCGGCTTGAAGTCCAGGTTCACCGACGGCCGTCCCTGGGCCACGACGGTGGCGGTGAAGCCGCCGGTGCGCTCTGTCGCCCGCAGGTCGGGCGAGAGGAAGGACGGCAGCGGGGCGTTCGCGTCCGCCCGGGTTCCCGGCGGGGTGGCCGGCCCGGACAGCAGGGCGTCGGCCAGCGGCGACTTCGGTGCGATGGCGGCCAGTTGCCGAGGATCGACGGTGATCACGGCGACCTGGGAGATCACCGCGCCGTCGGCCTGTCCCACCAGGTCGAGGGTGTGCAGATGCTGGAGGGCGGTCCGTATTCCGGTGGTGGCGGTGCCGTCCCCCGGTGCGGCGGCCGCGGTACCCGAGGAGGCTACGGCCCCGGCGGGGGCTACGGTCCCGGCCACGGTCGCGCTCGCGTCGGCCCCGGTGGTCCAGGCCGCACCCGTGGCCAGGCCGTCGCCGATCGTACGTTGCACGAGGCCGCCGAACACGGCCGTGCCCAGGGTCAGGACCAGGACGAACAGGGCCAGCCCGGTCGCGGGGGCGTCGTGGGCGGCCCGGGCTGCCCCGATGAAGCCCACCGCTCCCCGGCCGCGCCGGGTCTGCCGCAGCACCAGGCGCAGCACGAGCGGGTAGATCCGCAGCAGGAGCAGCACGACGGCCAGCGCCACCAGCACCGGCACCGCGCCCAGAATCCCGTCGGGGCCCTGCGAGCGCAGCGCGACCACGCCCGCCGCGGCCGCGAGCAGCACCGTCAGCTCCAGGACCACGCGCCGGCCGGCGGCGGTGTTCCGGCGCGAGCGCCGCAGCCGGCCGGGCCTGCGCGGCTCGCGGACCGCGAGCCAGGTCATCAGCGGCACCGTCAGCATCGCCACCGCGGCAGCGAGGGCGGCGGGCACCGGTTGCGGCGATCCGGACGTGCCGGTGGGAGCGACGATCCGCCCGGCCGCCCAGCCGAGCGGGGCGGCGATCAGGACCACCGGCCAGGCCACGGCGCAGCGCAGCAGCACCAACCGCGCGGTGGACGCGCCCCGCGCGCGCTGCAACCGCAGGTGCGCCCGCCTTCGACGCAGCAGCAGTCGTACGGCGACGGCGACCGTGGCCAGCGCGACCGCGGCCAGCGCGTCGACGGCGTACGTCGCCAGCGCCCGGGCCTGCTGGTCCTGAGCGGTGAACGCGGCGAGCAGCGGCGTCAGGGAGTCGGTCACCAGCAGGGACTGGGTGGCCTGGCCGCCGACACGGCAGCTGGTGTCGCCGGTGACCCAGTCGCTGTCCCGGCACAGGGCTGCACTCAGGTCCGCGCTGTAGTGGGACAGCGGCCCGGTCAGTGCGCGGGCCCGGTCGAGCGCCGCCCCGGACAGGTCGGCGCGCAACTGCCAGGTCACCCGCGGGCCGCCCACCCCGGCGCCGGCCAGCAGGTCGGCGGCGTCGACCCCGACGAGGCCGCGGACGGCGAGCACCGTGCCGGCGGAGCGCTCCGCCGGGTAGCGCGACGGCTGGTCGAGCGTCTCCCGGCCGGTCCAGAAGTCGTCGGCCGTGGCGCGGTAGACCCCGCTCACCAGCAGCTCCGCGCGCGGCGGTGCGTTCTGTGCCCCGGGCGTCCTGGTGAACTCGAGGGCCAGCCGGCTGCCGGCCCGGACGCCCAGCGCCTGTGCGGTGGCCTGCGACAACCCGATCTGGGGCGCGGTGCCGGGCGGCGTGCGGTCGGCCGGCGCGCGGCCGCTGACGTAGTGCAGATGGGCCCGCGCGGACGGCAGATGGCTGACCGTCAGCTGGGTGCTGGTGATCGCCGGCCCCGGTGGCTGCGGTGGCTGCGGTGAGATCAGGGACGCCGGGTTGTAGTCGTAGCTGCCGCCGCCGGCGAAGGTCAGCTGCCGCGCGGCGGGGCCGCTGAGCTGCTCGGTGAGGGTGCGGCCGGCACCGAGCAGCGCGGCCATGTCCACGGCGGGCGGCGAGGTGTTGAAGACCGACGCCGTGGTGCTCAGGCTGATCAGGGGCGCCTCGGCCTGAGCGGCGTCGACGCGCTGACGCAGTGCCCGGTCCTCCTGGCGGCCCGCGAGGGCGGGGGCCCAGGCGCACAGCGCCGTCACCACCAGGACCAGCACCGCCAGGCAGGCCAGCAGCGGCAGGTCGCCGCGGGCCTCCTTGCGTATCAGCCGCCGCGTCACCGCCGTGCCCGTGCCCACGGGTCGGGTCACCGTCCGCGCTCCCCGGTCGTGTCCGGCCGTCCGGCTCAACGGTCTTCCCCCGCTCGCAGTACGCGTACCAGGTCCACCCGGGCCAGCAGCCGGGCCAGCGCCAGCACGACCGCGCTGATGGCCACGGCGGTCGCCACCGCGGTCAGCGCCACGGTGCCCCAGGGTATGACCAGCGGCAGCGGCGGATAGGGGGCCTGTCCGCTGTCGTCGACGGTGACCAGCGGCAGCACCGCCGATGCCAGGGCCATGCCCATCAACGCCCCCGGGACCACCGCGAACAGCGCCAGACTCAGTTGCTCGGCGCCCAGCAGCGCGGACAGGCTCTGGGAGCGGACGCCGATCGCCCGCAGCAGGGCGAACTCCCTGCGGCGCTGCCGGGTGGAGACCACCGCGTGCACGGTGAAGGCGATGACCGCGAAACCGGGGGCCAGGTACCGGACCAGTTCCAGCACCCGGCGCAGCCCGCTGCGGAACGGGTCGGCCTGCAAAGACGCGGCGGTGCGCGCCGTGGTGGTGACACGGCCCAGCGCGGGCTGCGCCTCGGCGGCGGCGGCCGTGCGCGCGCTGTCGGTGCTGCTGAGCCACCAGAACGCGGGATCCTGCTGGTCGATACCGGCCTGCGTCATGGCGGCGGC
This sequence comes from Streptomyces sp. NPDC050263, assembly GCF_040655955.1. NCBI lineage: Bacteria > Bacillati > Actinomycetota > Actinomycetes > Kitasatosporales > Streptomycetaceae > Streptomyces > Streptomyces sp. NPDC050263. The sequence continues at coordinate 80,288 of NZ_JBFAKW010000020.1, forward strand.
GAGTCGGCGCTGATCGGCGATCAGATGCCCCTGCCCGCGGCCCAGTCCGGGCAGCGAGTCGACCAGGCCCACGATCCGGGCGGTGACCCGGCCGCCGCCCAGACCGAGTGTGGTGGTGCTGCCCACGCTCAGGCGCGCGTCGCGCAGCGTCGAGGCGTCGGCGCGCACCGGAAGCGGTGCCGGCTTGCCGGCCGGGCCCGCCACGAGTCGCACCTGGCTGCCGGGCAGGGTGTCGTAGTCGCTGTCGGCCAGTCCGCCGAAGGCGTCTTCGGCCGACTCGGCGGACTCGGAGGCCCGGATACCCGTACTGACGGTGGTCCGGAGCACCTCGGAGCCGCCGGGAACGATCGAGCACACCCCGGGGGTGCCGAAACGGTAGCCGTCGGCCGGCTTTCCGCTGCACGCCCCCGCGGTGGAGTCGGCGGCGTGGTCCGTGCCGTCGGCCCAGACCTGCCCGCCGGGCAGCCGGGTGACCCAGGCGTCCGTGGCGCCGCGCGCGCCGACCCGGATCAGTTCCAGATCCAGCCGCGCGGGACGCACGTTCGGCTGCGGCAGCACGTTGACGGCGGTCACCGTCAGCGGATACGTCCGCGGGTGGCCGCCGCTCAGCGGCACGTCGAGCGGGACCACGACGGTGTGCCTCGCTCCGTCGGCGGGGGGTAACGGGGCCGCCACGGCACTGACGAGGCCGGACGCGTCCTGCACGGTCAGTTCCAGGATCGGCGCCGCGTGGCTGCCGTCGCTGCGCAGCCGCTCGTCCAGCAGCAGCGCGGTCGGACGCCCGGGAAGCGGTATCCCGGGGACGACCGGTGAGGGGGTGCGCGGAGCGGGCCCGCCGATCGTGCCGACCAGGCCTTCGGTGGCGCCGCCGGGCAGGTTCACCGTCGCCTGCGTCACCGGTGCCACGGCGGTCACCGCCGGCAGCGCGCGATAGGCGGCGCCCAGCACGGAGGAGGGGTAGCCGTCGTCCGCGGACGGGGAGATCCGTACGTCCGCGCCGACGGTGAACGCGGCCTCCTCGGACGCCAGGCCGCCCAGGCAGGCCAGCGCGGTGGTGGCGAAGGCGCTCACCGCCATGGCCAGGCACATCAGCACCACCGGTCCCGCGTTGCGGGCGGCCCGCCGGCTCAACTGCCAGCCGGCCAGCGCGAGGACCAGGCCCCGGCTGCGCCGGCCGAACGCGTCCAGCAGCAGGGAGGTCAGCGGCAGCAGCCGGAGCAGCAGGAGCGCGGCGGCGCCGGCCACCAGGGCCGGCACCAGGACCAGCACCGGGTCCGCGGACGCGCTGCCGGCGCCCACGTCTGCGATCAGCGAGCGGTGCCGCCGCAGCTCCAGATACCCCAGGGCCGCGACGGCCAGCAGCGCCAGGTCGGCGCCCAGGCGCTGCGCGGCGGCGGCCCGTGCGCCGCGCGCCGGCCGCGACGGCGTCGACGGCAGCACGGGCAGCAGCACCGCTGCGGCGTGCACCAGCAGGGTCAGACCCACCGCAGCCCACGCGCCGTCGCCCCGGCTGCCGGGGTGCAGCAGCCCGGCCAGGAAGGGCGCGGCGACGGCGGCCGGGACGCCGGTGAGCGCCCACTCGGCCGCCGCTCCGCGCAGCAACCGCAGGGTGCCGGCTCCTCTGGCCCGTTGGAGGGCCAGCTCACCGCTGCGCCGCACGGTCAACTGACGAGCGGCCAGCACCAGGGTGGCCAGGGCGAGGACCGCCAGCATCACGCTCGGCAGGTAGAGGGAGGACCGGGCCGCGACCATCGGCACCGTCAGGTCGTCGATCGCGCCCGGCAGACCGGAGGCCACCCTCAGGTCGTCCAGCGACGGTGGCCGCCCCTGGAACACCGACACGCGGCTCTGGCTGCCGGCGAAGGCACGCAGTCGGTCGCGCAGCGCGGCGAGGCTGCCGGCGTCGAGACGGGAGAGGTCGGGCTGCACACTCCAGTGGGCCGTCAGATGCCCGTTCAGGACGGCGCTGCCGTTGAGAGCCGACGCCGAGACCACCAGCAGGTCCTGGCTGGCGGCCTCCCCCTGGGTCAGGTCGCCGGCCATCGCCGGCCAGAACCCGACGGCGCCGGTCGCCCGGAAGACGCCGGTGATCCGCAGGGTCATGGAGCGGCTGAAGGCGTCCTGCACCTGAAGGGTGGAACCGGCCGTGACGTCCAGGCGCTTGGCCAGCGTGTCGGGCACCGCCGTGTCGACCGGGGCGGTGGAACCGGTGGCCACCCGGACATCGGGCAGCGAGGTGAACGCGCGGGCCGGGGCGTCGGCCGTGCCGGCGGGCCACCGCCCGGCGATCAACTGCCCGAACCTGCCCCCGTCCTGCACCGCGACCGGGTGCAGCCCGCTGCCCCCCGGGCCGCGTGGCGGGCCCATGACCCCGTCGATCCCCGTCACCGAGACCGGCGACGTGCCCAGCAGCCCCACATAGGTCCGCTGCGGCACCCCGGCGAACACCCGCTCACCGGCGTCCCGCACATCCCGATCGGCGGCGGCCATCCCCTCGGCCCGGAAGGACGCGTTGACGCTCACCTGCGCGTCGACGTCGGCAGCCAGCCGCCGTACGGCCCCGGCCTGCACCGAACTCCCCGCCAGCGCCGTGAGCGCGGCCAGCGCCGTCGCACACAGCAACACGGTCAACGCGACAGCGGCCAGCACCAGTCCGTGCTGGGCGGCCCGCCTGGCGACGACGGGAAGCCGCCGAACGGGGCGCGGAGCACCCGGGCGTCGCCGCGGCGAAGACGTGAAGGCCGTGGCGACCACATGAACCCCCGCAGAATCGAACATGTGACGGCAGTGGCGCGCCACAGTCGTACCAGGCGTCCCCTGGCAACACAATAATCGCTGATCTTTGCCGGCTCGGAACACCGTAGCGACCGACCGCGGAGCGGCCGCAGGCCCACCGCCCTCGCGAGCGCCATCAGCCCAAGCGCGGAGCGGCTCGAGCGATGCCCTGGCCGCCACGGCAGGATCAGATATTGATGATGGTGGCGTGCCCACCGCACAGCGCTGTGAGGTTCTCCGGATCGGAGGTCAGGATTGTCACGGGGCCGGGGGCGGTGAGGGCGGTGGCCCCGAGCACGGCGTCGAGGGCGCGCTTGTGGCCGTGCAGGCCGGCGTCCGCAAGGAGTGCGGCGGCGTGGCGGGCGATGGGCTCGGTGACCGGCTCGATGACCAGCCGGGACAGGGGCCACTCCAGGGCCGGGCGGTTGATCCGGGGCGGATCACCTCGACGAGGGTGGCTGCGGAGGTGATGACACGCAGGTCGTCGGCGCGGGCCAGGGCGAGCCAGCCGGTGACCGTGCGGTCGCGCAGGACGGCCTTGGCCAGCCCCTGGCTGTCCAGGACCAGCGTGCCCCCGGGCGCGGCGGGGGATCGGGTCACGCGGCGCTCGCCCCGCCCGTCTGTTGCCGACGGGCCTGGTGGAGCTGGTCGCGCAGCGCCTGGATCTCCTCGTCCGTCACGGGCCCGTGCTCGGCCTCGGCGACCTGGATGATCTCGTTGAGGTTTGTCCCGCTCGATCTGGCGGGCGACGGCTGCGGCGACGTGGGCGGATAGTCCGGAGGGGCCACTGCGGGCCTTGGCGGCCTCGGCGATGTCGCGCGGCATGGTGATCGAGTACTTGCCGGTAGGCCCACTCATGCCGCTCATGCCGCTCATGCCACCGCTGATCCTCCTTGACGGCACGCCGGGCCCGAATCCGGTGACCGCGGGTGGCCGAGCAGCGGGTCGTACGTGATGCGCCGAAGTTTGCGCCTTGTCGCCGGCTGCCTTCGCCGGGGACGGCGCGCGGGCGCGGACCCGGCCGAGGTCTTCCTCGGGGCAGGGAACACGGTGGCGGTTTTCGTGTCCCTGTCCGCGAAGAGTCTCCAAGGCCGGTGCGGCCCGGCGTTCAGTACTGCTCGGTCTCCACGAAACCCCCGTCCACGCCGTCGGCGCCGAAGGCGTCGGCAGCGGCGGTCGGGTTGAATCCGGGCGGGCTGTCCTTGAGACCGAGGCCCATGCCGGCGAGCTTTTCCTTGACCTCGTCGATGGACTTCGCACCGAAGTTGCGGATGTCCAGGAGGTCGGCCTCGGAACGCGCCAACAGCTCACCCACGGAGTGGACACCCTCGCGCTTGAGGCAGTTGTACGACCGGACGGTGAGCTCGAGCTCCTCGATCGGCAGGGCGAGATCGGCGGCGAGGGCGGTGTCCGTGGGGGACGGGCCCATGTCGATGCCCTCGGCGTCGATGTTGAGCTCGCGGGCGAGCCCGAACAGCTCGACCAGCGTCTTGCCGGCGGAGGCCATGGCGTCACGCGGACGCATCGCCTGCTTGGTCTCGACGTCGACGATCAGCTTGTCGAAGTCGGTGCGCTGCTCGACACGGGTCGCCTCGACCTTGTACGTGACCTTGAGCACCGGCGAGTAGATGGAGTCGACCGGAATACGCCCGATCTCCTGGCCCACCTGCTTGTTCTGCACGGCGGAGACATAGCCGCGACCGCGCTCGACGGTCAGCTCCATCTCCAGCTTGCCCTTGCCGTTGAGCGTGGCGAGGACGAGGTCGGGGTTGTGGACCTCGACACCGGCCGGAGGCGCGATGTCGGCGGCGGTGACCTGACCCGGACCCTGCATGCGCAGGTACATCACGACCGGTTCGTCCTGCTCACTGCTCACGACCAGCTGCTTGATGTTCAGGATCAGATCGGTGACGTCCTCCTTGACGCCCGGCACGGTGGTGAACTCGTGCAGGATGCCGTCGATCCGGATGGACGTGACCGCCGCACCCGGGATGGAGGAGAGGAGCGTACGGCGCAGGGAGTTGCCGAGGGTGTAGCCGAAACCCGGCTCCAGCGGCTCGATCACGAACCGGGAGCGGAACTCGTCGACGACTTCTTCGGTCAGGGACGGACGCTGAGCAATCAGCACGGGGTGTTGCCTCCAGTGGTTTGGCGCCCGCTATGTGACGCCGTGGACACCACGAAGGGTACGGGGCGGTACGGGCCGTACGGGCGCATCGGGCTCCGGGCGCTGCGACCGGCGGCGGGCGCCGTGCGCCTAGGGGGCGACGTGCACGCCAAGGCGCTCCGGCCGTCGCGCGGGTGCCGGCGGCGCTGCCGCAGGAGTCGTCGGCCGAGTCCGACTTCACCGTCGCCGAGGTGGTCGCCATGGGACGGCTGCCGCACCGAGGTCGTACGTTCGCGTAGGACGACGAGATCTGCGCCGAGGCCATGGACCGCACCGGCGTCGCCGAATCGCCGAGCGGGGGTTCCTCGCGCTGTCCGGCGGAGAGAAGGGCGTTCTCGTCGCCCGCGCGCTCGCCCGGCAGCCCAGGGTGCTCGTCCTCGGCGAACCCACCGACCATCTGGACATCGCCCACCAGTTGGACGTGTCGTCCCTGGTCCGGGCCAGCGGGCCGACCGTGCTCGCCGCCCGGCTCGGGCTCCTGTTGGAGGACCTGTCCGTCGATGGCAGCATCACCAAAGCCCCGGGCGGGGGTGAGTGCGCCGATCGCTCTCCGGTTGATCGCGGCAAACAGGGCCTGAAACGCTCCACGCCGGTCGAGGGCTACGGCATCCCGCTGGGACGGGTGTCACCGCGATCCGGCACGCGACCGGCGTCCGGGTTCGAGACCTCCCGGTCCGGCCTCGACCGGCTCCTGCCGCAGCTCTGACCGATCAAGCGGCGGCGAGACGAGCCGCTCGGTAGGCGATCGGTTCGGTGTCCAGCGCCTTCAGCGCGTCCCGGAACTGTTCGGTCGGCTCGTCACCGGGATCCTCGACGGCCCTCACCAGCCAGCCGTCCCCGAGCGCCTGGGAAGCGTACGCAGGCAGGGCCGCGAGTCGATCGCGCACCTGGTCGGTGAGCCCCTTGCCGAAGACATAGGTCCACGGTCCGAACTCTTCCGGCAGGTTGGAGCCGGGCCGAAGGCGCTTGGACGGATAGATCTCCCCGTACCCGTCGAGGTGCCACGCCGTCAGATGCGCCAGGCTCGGGCTGAGGCCTCCCACGAGCTGTGATGTCAGGGCGACAGCCATCTCCCATTCCTGCTTGAGAACGTTCCCCGGCTCGTCCAGGTGGACCGTCAAGAAGATCGTGCCGACGCCATCCGGCTCGAAATCGCCGAGACTCACATGAACCCAGGAGTTCAGTGCCGAGTGAGCAGGATGCCTGAGGGCGACCGTCATGGCCTCTCCCTCCCCGTTGAGGAAGCGCGTGCTGCGGGCACCTTTCGGCTGAAAGCCTTCGCCGGCGAACTGGCCCAGCGCGGCAACGGCTCTGCGCAGCACGGTGCTCTCGGTCTCGTCGGACGCCTCCACCTGAAGGACCAGCTCGCTGCCCGCCGCGTACGAATCATCCATGGCCATCACCCGCTCCATCTCACGTCGATGCCCATCGTCGCACCCACCTCCTTGGCGTCCTCGATGACGTCTCGGAACTCTGCCTGTGAACGTGTGTCGAGGTTGCTGAACTCAGGCCAGTCGATGATGTGCGTGGTGTATTTTCCACGACCGCCTTCTATTTGACCGGTGAGCTGGGCCGTCAATTTGGTCACCAACTCGGCCCGGCGTTCGGTGCTGAGCGTGCCGGTCACGTGCTTGTACTCGATCATGACGTGTTGCGCCCGGCCGTCGATGCTCATCCGGGCCGTGTAGTCGACGCGCTTCTTCCCGACCTTCACCTCGACGCCGGTGAGATCTCCACCCTTGTGAAGGAAGTTCACGATGGCTTCCATCTGCTTGCGGATGCCCATGTTGAAGGGCCGCTGCTTGTTCGCGCCGTTCTCGAGCTGGTTCGCGAGGCCGTCGGGGTTACCCTCGAGATCCGGCGCTTCGTCGTGTTTCAGCTTGTCCCGGTGGGTGGCGATTGCGGCGCGATACGCCTTGATCACCTCCATGTCGGCCCGCAGGATGCCCGCTCCGCTCCGCACCAGCTCGGCCGGGTCGACGTGCACCATCGGGAAGCTGCGCTCGTCGGCCGATCCGAACCCGCCTGCGCGTTGGATCTGCAGGAACGAGTAGCTCTCGCCGAACAGGAACGTTCCGCTGTCCGGCCGCACGTCGTAGCCGAGCAGTCCCTTCGGTACATCGGCGACGGGCTTGCCGAGCCAGGGCTCGATGGAGTTCTTCTGTTCGAAGATCTCCTTGAGCAGGTCGGCAAGCTGTTTCTGTTCGCCGGAGAGCTCCGCCTGTTCCTTGGTCATCTTCTGCTTGGCCGCCTCTTCCCCCTGCTTAGGGACGTGCACCGCAAGCTTCGCGATCTCGTTCGCCTGACCACCGGCGGTTGTCGCCAGCTGGAGCGCGGCCTGAGCCTTCTGCTTGACCTCGGGAGTGGTCTTCTCGTCGGCGATGACGCGGTGGAGAAAGCTCACGACCGGCTGTTCCGTGCTGGCGACCATGAGCGTCGCCTTGCCGCCGGAGGCCGCGACGAAGAGCCGATGCGCGTGCCCGTCCGCGGAGAAGTTGACGGTTTCCCAGTCCGGTTTCAGGGTGTGGCCTTCGCCCGGCCGCTTTGGGTCCGGCCCGGCCTTGCCCTTGTCGCCCTTGAGCTTGGACTTGAGTTTTGCCCAGATCTGCTTGCCCAGCTTGACGATCCTGGCGACGACCCAGTCGACGGCCTTCATCACCGGTTTCGACAGGGCGGTGAAGAACTTCTTGATCTTGTCGGCGATGCCGCCGATCCCGAGGATCGCCGCGAGCGCGCCGATCAGCACCGGGATGCTCGCGGCGAGCGCCTTCTCGATCAGTGCCGGTACGCCGCCCGCGCCGCCCCCGGCGATGGCGATGATCGCGTCGAGGACGGAGTTGACGAACTCGACGATCTGCGCGCCGCGGTCGATGATGAACGTGACGATGTCGATGATCATCTTGACGGCCTTGACGAACGCCGAGGCCGGGTTCAGCAGCGAGATGATCCAGGTGATGCCCGCGACGAGCACGGTCGGGATCAGGTACCGGCTGATCTTGCCGAGCAGGTTGGACTTGAGGTCGCCGACCTGTTCCTTGATCTCCTCGGTGACCCCGGCGACGCCCTCGTTCTGCAGCTTGCCGACCAGCGGCACCCCGGCCTCGACCGCCGACATGGCCTGCTCGGGAATGCCCTTCCTCACGATCCGGCCGCGGATCGCGTTCCAGGTCAGGCCGAGCAGCGAGGCGATCATGCCGAGGATCCCGCGCAGGTCGAACTTCGCCGGCAACTGCAGCCCGGCACCGCTCATCGAGCCGAGCAGCCAGCCGATCAGCCCCTTCTGCAGATGCGCGCCGATGTTGTTCATGAAGTTGCCCAGCCCGGCGCCCAGCGCCGACACCAGATGGCTGAGGAACCCGATCGGGTCCTTGAGGATCGCCATCACCGCGGCCGCGGCCTTGGCCAGGATCCCCAGCAGCAGGTCCTTGAGCTGCAGGATCGTCTTGATCACGCCGCCGACCGCGTCCATCGCCTTGGCGATCAGGCCCTTGTTCTTCTCTTTCTCGGCCTCGATCTCGGCGTCCACCGATTTGAGCGCGTCGTTGTACTTCGAGGCCAGGGTGTCGACGAGTTCGTTGCCCTTGGCGTCCACCGACTCGGTCAGCTCGTCGAACTTGCCCGAGAACTCCCCGGCCGCCTTCTTCCCGATCGCCTGCAGATCCGCCGGCAGCTTGGCGACCTCGGCCTTGAGCTGGTCCCGCCCGGTCGCGATCCGCTGCTTGGCCCGGGTCAGTTCCCCGCCGATCAGGTCCGCCACGTTGGAGATGACCTGTTGCATGCCCGCGACATAACTCTGCCGCGCGACCACGAAGATCTGGTTGGCCTCCTCGGGCAGCCCGGCGAACTTGTCCTTGATCCAGCGACCTTTGCCGATCAACCCCGAATAACGCTTGTCCTTGTACGCGTCCATGCGCCGCTCGTGGTCGGCGGTGAACGCGTCCCGGACCTTCTTCTCCCCGGCGGTGAACGCGTCGTCGACCTTCTTGTCGAGCCCGTCGAGGATCTGCTCGACGTCCTTCTGGGTCGCGTCGAACACCTTCTGCAGGATCCCGGTGACCTGCGCCCGCTTCGCCTCGTCGCTGCCCTGCGCGCCGTGCTGGCCCTGGGTCACGGCCGCGGTGGCGCCCTTGTTGGCGGCGGCCATCGTCTGCATCGCGGCGCCGCCCTGCTGCACGGCATGCTCCTTGGCCGCGGCCAGGGTCTGCGCCTCCTTCCCGCGTGCCTGGGCGGGCGCGGTTGCGGCATGCTGCTCGCCGGCCTTCTTGTCGTTGAGCGCCCCGGTGAACTCCGGCTCGTTCGACTTGGCCAGCTGCTCGTCGGTGACCTGCGCGTCCGTCATCTGCTGGTCGACCTGCCGCGGCCCGGCCGAGAAATCCGTGGCGCTCGCGGGCGCCTTGTCGGGCACGGCGTTCGCCGGGTCCGGCGTGGCAGGGGTCGCGGCCGGCTGCCCCGGCTGCAACGGCGTGACCGGCTTCTCCTTGGCGGCCGACGTGTCCGGCGGGGCCTTGGTCGTGGTCTCGATCTGCCCGGCCGACTGCTTCTTGCCGTCGGCGACCTGACCCTGCACCTGCCCCTTGACCGCGTCGGCCTTGCCGGACCCGCTGAAGTTGTCGGCCTCGTCCAGATTCTTCGGCGCCTGCGCGGCAATGGCATCGTTGACGGCCTTGACGAACGCGGCCTTGTCGAACCCACCCGGCTTCGCCGCGTTCATCTTCTCCGCGTTGGCCGCCTTGCCCTGCGCCTGCTTGTCGTCCTGCGGCGGCTTCGCGGCAGCCTGAGCGGCCTGCGCGGCGGTCGCCGGCGGTTTGTGGGCGGACATGGTCTTCTGCTTGTTGCGGATGTCGGACTTGAGCGTTGCGAGCTTGGTGCCGTCACGTTGCCCCTCGGCAAGCCGCTGCACCCCGGCCGCAGTTCCGGCCCCGGCCCCGGCGACACGCGCGTTCCCGACAACGGCCGCAGGACTTGTAGGCCAGACACCGGCCGCAGAACCAGCAGCACCCACCGGCCCGGCGGCGTCCGCAGACCTGGCGACGTTCACTGAATCGGCGCCTGCAGGACCATTCATGTCCGCGGGCTCGGCGACGACCGCGGGCCCAGCAGCGTCGACGGGGCCGGTGGCGGCCACAGGACCGACAGTGCTCGCGGGCCCGGCTGCCGTAGCGGGCCCCGCTTGCGTGGAACCGGTAGCCGCCGAACCGCCGGTCGACGCGTGACCGGCAGGCCTCGGCCCGCGCGCCTGATCGTTGCGGCGCTGGGCGATCAACCCGGCCACGGCCCGGTTACCCGCGGCGGACTGCAGGCCTCGAGCCATCGACGGGCTCAGAGCGGCCGAACGCGGCGCCGGCCGCCCCGCGAGTTCAGTCGCGGCGGTGTCCGTCTCCGCGCGCCGCGCGAAGTGACGCTCTGCTTCGTTCTCGATCTCTCGTTCCTGAGCCGGCATAGCCCATCCCCCGTCAGCAACGAGGTCAAGTCTCGAACGTGCACGTGCTCGATTCAGGAGCGCCAGGGCCATCCGGGCAGTCAGCTACCGGTGCCCCAAAGGGCAAGCGGCAACGGTCCGAAGACCGCGAGAGCGTGACACCGTTTTGGTGGGCCCGGATCCCGCCCACTCCGCAGGTCATAGATATGCTGTTCAGAAGGGGTGCCTCTCATTGAGGGGCACCCCTTCTGCGTCGGGCTGTCTCACCTTGACGCGGCGTTGTCGCGGTATGGATCGTCGCGTGTGGACCAGGTGTGGACCACGATCCGTGTCGCGCCTGATGCCTCTGCACGGCCGGCCCCATGGGTCACGTCAGCAGTGACCGTGGACCCGGACGAGGATCGTGTCGCCGGGCAGGTTCGCGAGGTACGCCTCGCTGCCCGGCCATACGGCTGGCAGCGGAGAGTCGTGCGGACACAGCGCAGGCTCACAGAAGGCGTGGACGGCCTCCATGCCGTGCTCGAACACCTCCAGCCACCAGCCATCCAGCGTGAGTACATCCGTGTTCGCTGTTCTTGTCGACGTGAGATGTCGGATGTACTCGGCACGGGTTCCCTCGTAGCCGATGACGGGGTGCTCCGAAGGATCGCTGTCGCCAAGGAAGTGCAGGAAGCCCAGGCCGAGGCTGAAGGGGTGGTCGAGGTACGCCTGGATCAGCGGTTGGGCCCGGTAGGCGGAGAACATCGCGTCCGAGTACCCGTCACCGGGAAATGCGGCGGGATCGTTCCGCCAGCGGTCCACGAAGTCCGTGAGGGGAACAGCAGCAGGGTGCACGGCGGACAGGCTGTGCCACAGATCCCACGACGCGGCAGCGGCACGCTCGGAAGCAAGATGCGGCTGGGAGAAATCGAGCAGGGCGCGCGGTCCTCCGGCGCAGACGCCTGGAGCGCTGGGACGGGGTGTGCCGTCGAATGCAGGGTCATCATGGATGAGCCGGGGATCGTCTTCGTGCCCGGGGGCGACGGCGAAACCCATGCCGTTGCTCCCGCCGCGAATGCGGCGGGAGTCCCACATGCCACGATCGACAGGGTTGTTCCCCGAATCGGAGTCGAAGGGCGCAAGGGCCTTCGTAAGCGACCCTTCGACATCGTCCGCAGCCTCGGCCGGCAGACAGACCGTCACCGTTACGCCAGCCATCACTTCTCCTTGTCGTCTCGGCGAAACAGGATGATTGCACGCGTGCCGGTCGCGTCACCGGCCAGGTGCTGCTCAGCGGCTTTGTCTCGCTGGGAGCGGGACCATGCCCGGGACAGCGAGAAGGCGTCTTCCTGGCCCCGGTATTGGGGTGAGGACGACGCCTGCGACCGGACGGACCCGGCCCGTTCGTCGTCGGCAGCCTCCAAGGCCCGTTGGATCTGCTGGCAGCCATGCTGTCAGGCCATCCGCTTCCTCCGGCGCCTCCGCCTCGTCCGCGGCCACAGATACCGCCCCGGGGGTTGGGCGGGCCGTCCTGCGCGTCGATCCCGCGCAGGGCGGCCACGAACGCCCCCAGCCACGACGAGGACTTGCTCTGACTGCTCACCCGTGCTCTCCCGCACCCGACCCCAACACCTTGGAACGGCCAGCGACTGCCGCTCCTCCCTGCCGCGGCAGCCCAAGGGCTGTCCGGCAGGCGGCGAGATCCTCCGCAGAGACTCGGGCAAGCTGCCGGGTGACGGCCATGGCAACCAGTGTCCCCGGGCGCCCCACCTTTTCGAGCGCCCTGATCGTCGCAAGATCTTCGTCAGAGCCCAGTGACGTGATCGTCCACAGGGGTGACGGTCAGGTGCCCGTTCCCGCTCCCAGCCGTGTCGTTGTTTCTGTGAGCGACAGCGTGAACGGGTGACTCGGTGCGGTGAGGACTCGTTGGGCCGGTCCCTGTTCGACGAGTTCGCCGGCGTCCAGGACGGCAATGCGGTCGGCCAGGGCCGCGGTGTCCAGATCGTGGGTGATCAGGACGAGGGACAGGTCGTCGCGGTCGTGGAGCATGGTGGTGAGGATGCTGAGGACGTCCCGGCGGGTGATCGGGTCGAGGCCGGAGGTGATCTCGTCGCAGATGAGGACGCGGGGTCGGGCGAGCAGGGCGCGGGCGAGGGCCGCGCGCTGGAGTTCGCCGCCGGAGAGCTGCCCGGGGCGTCGGCGGACGAGATCCTCGGGGAGGCCGAGGGCAGTCAGTGCGGCCAGGGCTTCCTGTGTCGCGGCGGAGGTCTCTGTCCCGCGCAGCCGTATCGCGGTGCGGGCGATCTGGTGCAGGACGGGACGGTGTTCGTCGAAGGCGGCGCGCGCGTCCTGGAAGACGTACTGCACGGCCGCCAGTTGTGCACGGCCGCGGTCGCGCAGGCTGCGCGGCAGTGGTGTGCCGTCGAGGAGGATCTTCCCGGCGTGGTCGCGGTGGAGTCCGGCCAGGCAGCGGGCGAGGGTGGTCTTGCCGCTGCCGGAGCGGCCGACGACGGCCAGAGTCTCTCCCGCGCGCAGGTCGAGTTCGTTCAGGCGCAGTACCTCGGTCGTGCCGCGTGTGGTGTTGCGGTGGTGTGCGGTCAGGCCACGTATCCGCAGGACGGGGAGGCCGGTGCCGGTATTGCATTCCGGTTCCGTGAACTCCGGTCGCCCAGAAAGCAGTTCGCGGGTCCAATCGTGCTGAGGCGCGAGCAACAGACCTTGTGCCGGGCCCGACTCCACGACCCGGCCCGCCCGCATGACGATCACCTGGTCGGCGAGTGCCCGTACGACGTCGAGGTCGTGGCTGAGCAGCACGACGGCGATGCCACGTGCCGCGACAGCCGCCAACTCGTCGACGATACGGCTCTTGGTCAGGGCGTCCTGACCGGTGGTGGGCTCGTCGGCGACGATGACCCGGGCGCCGAGCAGCAGTGCCTGGGCGAGGACGACGCGTTGCTGCTGGCCGCCGGAGAGCTGGTGCGGGTATCGGTGCAACAGGGTGTCTGGGTCTGGGAGTTGGGCCTCGGTGAGGGCGCGCAGGACGCGTTCGCGGGCCGCCGTCCGGCGTCGGCCGCGGGGCAGGTGGCGTACCTGGGCGCGGGCGATGTCCGTCAGGAGGGCGGAGATACGGCGGGCGGGGTTGAGGACCGCGGCCGGGTGCTGGGGGATGTAGCCGACCAGACCGTCGACCGCCCTGCGTACGTCGCCGGTGACGTGGGCGCCGGCCGGGTACTCGCCGAGCAAGGCGAGGCCGGTGGTGGTCTTGCCACTGCCCGAGGCGCCGACCAGGGCGGTGACCCTGCCGGGGACGGCCTTGAGGCTCACTCCGTCGACGATCGCCCTGCCGCCGACCTCGACGCGCAGGTCGCGGACCTCGGCCACGGGACGCACAGTGGCCTCTCTCTCGTGTTTCACGGACGCGCTTCCTTCTCCTTCTCTGTCCGGCTCCGAACACCTTCGCCCGAGCCCCCGAACTCGGTCGTGCGGGCTGCGCCTTGTCTCTCGCCCCTGTCCAACGCGGCGTCGAAGAGGAGGTTGGTGCCCGTCGTCAGGGCGACGATCAGCAGGGTGGGCACGATCACGGCCCACGGCTGGACGAACAGACCGGTGCGGTTGCGGTCGACCATGACCGCCCAGTCGGCGGCGTCCGGGGCGACCCCGACGCCGAGGAACGCGGCCGTGGCGACCAGGTACAGCACCCCGGTCAGCCGGGTTCCGGCGTCGGCGGCCAGGGTGCGCAGCATGGAACGGCCGACGTAGCCGACGGCCATGCGCCACCAGGTCTCGCCCTGCATGCGCAACGCCTCGACCGCGGGGCGGGCGGCGGCCTCCGCGGCGGCGGCGCGTACGAGCCGGGCCGCGTCGGGCACGTTCGCCAGTGCCACCAGCAGGGCCAGACCGACGGGGCCGGGCGAGAACACGGTGGCGGCCAGCAGGATCAGCAGCAGCGACGGGACGGCGAGCAGGACGTCCAGGGGACGCATCAGCAGCTCCTCCAGCCGGCGGCGATGCGTGAGCGCGCCGGCCAGGCCGACGGGGAGCGCGACGAGATACGCCAGGGCGGTGGCGGCGAGAGCGGTCAGCACGACGGGCCGGCCGCCGTGCAGCACCTGCTGTCCTACGTCCCGACCCACGAAGTCGGTGCCGAGCCAGTGGCCGTCGCCGACCGTGAAGGACACCGTCCGCGGCCCTGGTTCGCCGGCGAACAGCGGGCCCAGCAGGGCGAGCACGAGGGGTATGGCGACGACCGTCACACCGAGGGCGAAGCGGGTCGTGCGGAGTCTCTTCGGCTTCGTCATGCGGCTACCCCCGCCCGGGGTGCGAGTCGGTGGGCGACGAGATCCGCGCCCAGGTTCAGCACGACGGTCAGCACGCCGAACACCACGGCGAGACCCTGGACCACCGGCACGTCGCGTTCCGCGACGGCGTTCAGCAGGACGGTGCCGAGCCCCGGGATCACGTAGAGCGCCTCCACGACGATGACACCGCACAACAGCCAGTCGATGGTGCGGGCGAGGTGCTGGGCGGCGGGGGCGAGGGCGTTGGGAAGAGCGTGGCCGTAGCGGATCCGGGTGCCGGAGATGCCGTAGCGGCGGGCCTGGGCGACGTAAGGGGAGGCGAGCGCGTCGATCATGCCGGCCCGTACCAGTCGGGACAGGGAACAGACCGGGCGGGAGAGCAGGACCAGCACGGGCAGGACGAGCGCGGCCGGGTGGCCGAGCAAATCGGTGCCGTAGCCGACGGCGGTCGGCGGCAGCCAGCCCAGCCTGAGTGCGAGGACCGTCACCAGCAGCACGCCGAGGGCGAACTCGGGCACCGCGTACACGGCGAGCGTGACCGAGCTGATCAGCCGGTCGGTGAGGCGTCCAACGCGCCGGGCGGCGAGCACGCCGAGGCCGAAGCCGATCGGGACGAGCAGGGCCACGGTGAGCGTGGCCAGCAGGAGCGTCGGGCCGAAACCGGCGGAGATGTACTGGCCGACCGGGCGGCCGGAGGTCAGGGAAGTGCCGAAGTCGCCGTGCGACAGGCCCGTCGCCCAGTCGGCGAACCGTTCGTAGGCGGGCCTGTCGAGGTGCATGGCCTCACGGATGGCGGCGATCCGGGCGGGGTCGGGCTGGTCGCCGGCCAGGGCGACGGCGGCGTCGCCCGGCAGCGCCTCGGTGAGCGCGAAGACCAGCAGCACGACGGCCACGGTCTGTGCGACGCCGAGGAGCAGCCGCCGGGCGACGAAGGAGCGCAGTCGGCTCACGCCAGCCAGACCTTGTCGAAGCGGGCCCAGTCGAGCGTGTTGGCGGGGGCCTTGGCCTCAACTCCCTTCACTGTCTTCGCTGTTCCGAGAATCCAGTCGGCGAAGCCCCAGATGAGGAAGCCGCCCTCGGTGTACAGCCGGCGCTGCATCCGCTCGTAGACGGCTGCCCGTTCGGTCTTGTCACGGGTGGACTGGGCCTGCTGGTAGAGCGCGTCGAAGTCCTTGTGTCTCCACTTGGTGGCGTTGGTGGTGGAGTCGGTGAGCAGGCGCTGGGAGATGTGGGCCTCGATGGGCAGGGCGCCGGAGCGGTAGCAGGACAGGGTGCCGTTGTCGAGGATGTCGGCCCAGTAGGAGTCCTTGCTGCCCATCTTCACGTCGACGGTGACGCCCGCCTTCCTGGCCTGGTCGCGGAAGATGCCGGCGGCCTCGGTGAACCCGGCGGCGACGGTCGAGGTGTCGAGGGTGACCTTCAGGTTCTCGGCGCCGGCCTGCTTGAGCAGGGCGCGGGCCTTGTCGAGGTCCTGTTCGCGCTGGGGGAGGCCGTCGGCGTAGTACTCGTAGCCCTTGCCGAACAGGTCGTTGCCGATCACGCCCGCGCCGGACAGGGCACCGCCGACGAGTTCCTTGCGGTCGGCGATGAGGAAGAACGCCTCGCGTACGCGCTTGTCGTCGAAAGGGGCCCGGTCGGTCTTCATCGCGAAGCCCTGCATGGCGCTGCCCCGGAGCCGCACGATCTCGATCTGCCCCTTGCCCTCGTGGGCGCGGGCGGTGGTGGGGTTGAGTTCGTGGGCGTACTCGACCTGTCCGCCGAGGAGCGCGTTGACGCGGGCCGACTCCTCGTTCGCGACGACGAACTCGAGCTCGTCGAGGTGCGGGGCACCCTCCCAGTAGTCGTCGTAGCGGCGGAATACGGCGGAGCGGCCGGGGGCGAAGGAGACGAACCGGAAGGGTCCGGAGCCGATCGGCTTCTTGTCGAAGTCGCCTGACTCACCCGCGTTCTCCGGGACGATGTACGCGCCGAACGCGGCCAGCACATTGGGGAATTCGGCGATGGGCCGCTTGAGGACGAACTCGATGCCCTGCTCGCCGGTGGCGCGGCTGGCGTCGAGGTCGATGGGGTCCAGGGACGCTCTGGCGCGGAACGCCTGCTTCGGGTCGGCGATGCGGCGGTAGCTGTAGAGGACGTCGGCGGCGCTGACCGGCTTGCCGTCGTGGAAGGTCGCCTTGCGCAGGGTGACCTGCCATCGGTCCAGGGTCTTGTTCGACTCCCACTTCTCCGCGAGGCGGGGCTGGGCGGAGAGGTCGGCGCCGTAGTCGGCGAGCTTGTCGTACTGAGCCTTGGCTCGGGCGGCGTCGGCGAAGAGGTTGGCCATGTGCGGATCGAGCGTCTCGCCGGCGCCGCCGCCCGCGAACGCGGCGCGCAGCCGCCCGCCCCTCTTCGGCGTGCCGTCGCCCTCGGCGTCGGAGCCCTCGCGGCCGGAGCCGCCGCACGCGGTGAGTGCGAGCGCGCCGAGCGAGAGGGCGCCTGTGGCGGCGAGGAAACCGCGGCGGCGCAGGCCGGGAAAACGTTCGTCGTACATGACCGTCCTTGAGGTGCGGGTGTCAGTGGGTGGAGTGAAGGCGCGCGACGACGTGCAGCCGGTCCGCGTCCGTCGTGGTGCCGGGCAACCGGCCGTTCTGCCATGGCGGCTCGGTGCGCGGACCGGGCCCGTCGTGGAGTTCGAGCACCTCGAAGCCGTGCACGGCCAGCAGGTGACGCAGCTCCTGAGGGAACAGCAGCCGCCACGCGGAACGCTGCTCGACCGGCGCCGACCCGTCGTCGGCGGTCCACGCGCGCGTACGGCGCAGGAGCTGGGCCGTACGGTCCACGGTGAGCGAGGTGGTGGACCGGTAGGCCGTGCCCTGCCAGGAGAAGGAGTTGACGGCGGGCGTATCGAGCAGGTCGCTGCGGCCGAGGAAGTACGCGCCGTTGCGCATCTCCGCGATCAGCAGGCCGCCCGGGGCCAGGGCGTGGCGGCAGGACTTCAACAACGCGTCGAGCTGGTCGTTGGTGTGGCAGTACAGCAGGGCGCTGTCCAGGCACACGACGGCGTCGAACACGCCCTGGCCCAGGTCGAAGCCGTGCAGGTCGGCACGGACGTACTCGGGCCCGGGGTGGTGGGTGCGGGCGTGGGCGAGCATCGCCTCGGAGAGGTCGGCACCGGTCACGCTGCGGCCGGCGCAGTGGAGGTGGGCGGCGTCGCGTCCGGTGCCGCAGCCCAGGTCGAGCACGTGCGGTCCCGCGCCGTGCCGCCGGAGGCAGTCCTCCGTCCAGCGCCCGGCCAGTCGGCCGGGGTCGGGGAAGCGGGCCTCGTACAGCTCGGGGTTGTCGGTGAGCAGGTTGTGCGCGGCGGTCGTGGACGTCATGCCGGGTCCCTCCTCAGGCCGCCCGCGGGTACGGCGGGCTTTGACGGCGTCGGCAGCGACCCGAGCCGGTGCAGCCAGGCCACGCCCAGCGCGGAGGCGAACCCGAACAAGGCACAGCACGCCCACGGCAGCCAGGCGGCGTCACCACGCTCCCCGGTGTCCATGGCCCAGCCGACGACGGTGTTGCCGACGGCGGCGGCGATGCCGGAGACCACGTAGAAGACGCCGAAGTAGGTGCCGGTGAGTTCGGAGCGGCCGAAGCCGGGGATCAGTTCCATCACGAACGGCTGGGCGATCATCACTCCGAGGTGGAGCAGCAGGGCGCCGATCAGTACGGGCAGGGCGCGCAGCGCCGCGTCGACCGCGCCGTCCGGACCGTCGGACCCTCCGGCCACCACGGCGGGCGGCAGGAACGCCAGGGCCATGAGACCCAGGCCCGTCGCGATCCAGCGCGCCCGCTCCCCCCGCTCCTTGAGGGCACGGGTGACGCGCAGTTGCAGCGCCAGGTTGGCGAGGGTGCCGACGACGAAGACGAGTCCGGCGGCGCCGTCCCAGCCGGTGGCCTGCCGGGCTCCGTCGGGCAGCAGCAGGTACAGCTGGTTCTCCAGGGTGAACATGCCGACCATGGCGAGCGCGAAGGCGAGGAACGCTTTGTCGCCCAGGACCTCACGCCAGTCCGCGAGGACCGTGCCCGTGCTCGGCTCGGCCTCCCGGGCAGGCAGCACGAGGGCCTGCGCGACGGTGAGGGCGGCGAAGATCCCGGCGGCGGTGAGCGCCGACGTGCGGAAGTCCACGAGCAGCAGCGCGCTGCCCAGCAGCGGGCCGATCAGGGCGCCCACGGTGGCGAACACGTTGAACAGGGCGAACGCCTCGGCCTTGCGCTCGGTGGCCTCCTGGGCGATGTAGGTGCGCACGGCGGGGTTGAACAGCGCCCCGGCAAGCCCGCTGAGGACGGACGCGGCGAGCAGCACGGTGAGGTTGTCGCCGAGCGCGAACAGGGCGAACCCGACGGTGCGCAGGGCACAGCCGGCGATGATGACGCCGCGCGCGCCGAGCCGGTCGGAGGCGGAGCCGCCGATGATGAACAGCCCCTGCTGGCTGAGGTTGCGCACGCCGAGCACGATGCCGACGACGGCCGCCGACATGCCCAGGTGGTCGGTGAGGTGGGTGGCGAGGTAGGGGATGAGGAGGTAGAAGCCGATGTTGACGCCGAGCTGGTTGACCAGCAGGAGCTGGACCGCGAGCGGGAAACGGCGCATCTCACGCCACGCCTTCATACGCGCCCACCTCCTGAACTCCCAGGCCGGGACGGTCACTTGCACGTACGACGCCGTCCTCGCCGCCGATACCGGTCCACGGGTCGTGGGCCAGCAGCAGGTGTCCGTCGAGGTCGGCCCAACGGGCCCGGTCGGCGAGGTGGACGGCCGGCGCGAGGCCGAGGCTGCTGGCGGTCAGGCACCCCAGCATCAGCTCCGTGCCGCTGCCGGCGATCGCCTCGGCGATGCGCAGGGCCGCATGCGCCCCACCGCACTTGGCGAGCTTGACGTTGACGCCCTGGACGCGGCCGGCCAGGCGGCGTACGTCCTCCAGATCCACGGCGTCCTCGTCGGCGATGACCGGCAGCGGCGAGCGCTCGGCCAGTGCGCCCAGCGCTTCCGGGTCGCCGGGCGCGACGGGCTGCTCCACGGCCTCGACGCCGAGGTCGGCGAACCGGTGCAGCAGCGCCTCGGCCTGCACCACCGTCCAGGCGCCGTTGGGGTCGAGCAGGAGCCGGGCCCGGGGCGCGACGTCGCGGATGACCCGGACGCGCTCCACGTCGTCCTCCGGGTCGGGGGTTCCCGCCTTGACCTTGATGACCTCGAAGCCGCTCGCCGCGAGACAGCGGGCCTGTGTCGCCGCATGGGCGAGGGAGGTGATGCCGATGGTGCGGGCGGTGACCGCGACCGGTGGCGCGGCGGCACCGAGCAGCCGGTGGACGGGGCGGCCCGCGCGCTTGCCGACGAGGTCGAGCAGCGCGGCCTCGGCGGCGGCGGTCACGGCCGGGGGAGTGCCCTCACCGGCCGACTCTCCTGCCCGCAGGGCCTCCAGGGCGCTCTCGGGGTCGGGGAAGCGGGCGAGTTCCGCGCCGGCGACGGTGAGGAGCCGTTTCAGGGTATCGACGTCGAGTCCGTAGTAGACGCTGGTGACGGCCTCACCATGACCACTGGCGCCGTCGTGCTCGACGGTCAGCCACACGGCGTCGCGGGTGGTCATGGTGGAGCGGGAGATGCGCAGCGGCTCGGCGAGATCGAGGCGTACGGTGCGCAGGCCGGCCTTCACGGGGTCCTTTCCGGATGGGGTACCACGGCCTGGGGTACGGCCTTGAGCGGGTCGGTGACACGGGTGCAGCGCACCCAGCCGGCGGCCTCGGCCGCGCCGGGGTACGGGATCTCGACGGGCCGGGTGGCCGCGGTGGTCGGGTCGAGGCCGTGGGCGGCGGCGAAGTCGTCGTCGTAGACGGTGCCGAGGTAGCGATGCGGGCCGTCGGGGAAGACGGTGGCGACGACCGCGCCGGGGTGGACGCGGGCGGCCCAGGCGGCGACGCGGGCGGCGGCGCCGGTGCTCCAGCCGCCGCTGACGAAGTTGCCGCGGGCCAGGCGGCGGCAGCTGTCCACGGCCTCGGCCGGGCCGACCCAGTGGACCTCGTGGAAGGCGTCGTAGGCGACGTTGCGCGGGTGGATGCTGCTGCCCAGGCCGCGCATCAACCTCGGCCGGGCGGGCTGGCCGAAGATGGTGGAGCCGGTCGAGTCGACGCCGATCAGGCGCAGCGCGGGCCAGCGCCGCCGTAGCGGGCCGATGACTCCCGCGCTGTGGCCGCCGGTGCCGACGCTGCACACCAGGATGTCCAGATGGTCGATCCGGTCGATGAGCTCGGCGGCCAGGGAGGCGTAACCGGCGCTGTTGTCCGGGTTGTTGTACTGGTCCGGCCAGTAGGCGTCGGGCAGCACGGAGAGCAGCTCCCGCAGCCGCTCCAGCCGCGCGGCCTGCCAGCCGCCCCGGGGCGCAGGGCGGTCCACGATCTCCAGCCGCACCCCATGCGCGCGCAGCAACTGCCGCATGGACGGCTCCAGTTCACTGTCGCCGACCAGCACGACGGGATGGCCGAGAGCCTGGCCCGCGAAGGCGAGCCCGATGCCGAGCGTGCCCGAGGTGGACTCCACCACCGGTGCGCCGGACCGCAGTTCGCCGCGCTCACGGGCGCCCAGCAGCATCGACACGGCGGCCCGCGCCTTCATGCCGCCCGCCGCGAGCCCTTCGAGCTTGGCCCAGAAGCCGGGGTGCGGTCCGGGCAGGTCGGCGGTGATGCGGACCAGGGGAGTGCGGCCGAGCAGGGCGAGCAGCTCCGGGCGGGCGCGGGGGCGTACGGCCGCCGTGGTCATCGTCCGCCCTTCGGGCCGGGGCCGCCGTAGCGGTGCACGGCGCCGGGACCGCCATCGAGCCAGAAGAAGGGATACGGCTCGGCGCACACCGCGCTCACCCCATGGCCCAGAAAGCGGGGCAGTACGGCGCTGCCGGTCTGGGCGAACGCCACCAGCTGCTTGTCGTGAGCCAGCGCGTGCCGCCGCAGCGGCTCGAACGTGTCGTTGCCCAGCGTCATCCCGGACACCAGCAGGGCGTCGCAGCGCCCGGCCTCGGTCGGCGCGTCGGTGACGACCGGCTCGCCCCACTCGGTCAGCCCGCCCTTGAGGTCACAGGGCACATAGCTCAGCCCACGCGAACGCAGCCCCTCCAGCAGGGAGTTGACGACTCCCACCACCAACACAGTCGCGCCCGGCGGCAGATCGAGCAGCGCGACGACGGCCTCCGCCCGGGCCCGGGACTTCTCCAGCGACGTACCGGCGGGCAGCGGGACCGGCCGTGCTCCGTTGCGCGGAGTGTGCGCAGCGAGGTGCATCAGATAGGCGTCCAGCGCGGCCACGCGCACCGGTAGCAAGGGATGCTCCAGCAGATGGGCTACGTCGGCGCCCACACACTCCTCGACCACGCGGTCGGGCAGTGTCCCGGGCTCGACCGCGCACGAGCCGACGGCCCCGGCCAGACGCAGGCTGAGGACCTCGTTGCGGTAGCCGGTGCCGCGCCCGCAGTGCCGTACCGCCTGCCGGGTGGTGAAGGCCACGGCGATCCGCTGCGTGGCGGGATCCGGCCCCAGCCCACCGGCACGGACATGCGCCACGAGCTCGTCGTACGACGCGTACGTCTCGAACGTCGTTGTGCGGGCTGTGCCGCTGACGGCGGTCATCGGATCACCAGCCCGGACCGCAGCTCGCCGAGCAGAGCCTCGACGTGGTCGCGGGCGCCCAGCCCCTCGGCGTCGCCCGCCATGACGTGCCCGAGGTACTCGTTGTTGCTGCCCGCCGCCTTCACCTGCTTGCCGGGCTCGGCGAGCAGCACCTCCAACACGCCTGGTACATCGCGGAGTCGGCCGCCATCCAGCTGGTGGAGGGTGCCCGAGGTCTCCGGCACGAGGAAGCCGATGGCCGCGCTGCGCAGCCCGGTGTCGCCGCGCCGCAGGTCCGGCTCGCAGCCGAGGGACACCTCCACGAAGGCGGCGGCCAAGTCGATGCCGGTGACATGGCGGACCAGCTCGGTGATGCGGTTGCCGGCGGGCCGCGGATTGACCTCGACCACGCGCGGACCGGCGGTGGTCAGCTTGATCTCGGTGTGCGCCACCACACCCTCGGTCAGGCCGAGCGCCTTGAGCGCGGCGAGGGCGGTCTCCGCGGCGGCCCCGGTGTCGGCGGTAGGGAGGGCGGCGGGGAACATGTGCCCGGTCTCGATGAACGCGGGCGCCCCGCCGATGCTCTTGTCGGTCACGCCCACCACGTGGACCGCGCCCGCGTGCGACACCGTCTCGACGCTCACCTCGGGGCCGTCCAGCAGCTCCTCGATCAGGACGGCGGGCTCCCGCCGCTGCCCACGGGCGTTGACCGTGAAGTCGGCCAGCACTCGTACGGCGGCGGCGAGTTGCTCCTCGTCGTCCACACGCCGCACGTACATGCCCGCGCACAGGTCTACCGGCTTGACGACCAGCGGATAGCCGATCTCCCGCGCCGCCCCGGCGACGTCGGCCCACTCCTCGTGCACGGCGAAGCGCGGCCCGGGCACCCCGGCGTCGGCGAGGACACGGCGGGTGGCGTCCTTGCGGCAGGCGTCCTCCACCGCCTGCGGGGTCGAGCCCGGCAGACCCAGACGCCCGGCGATCCGCGCCACAGTCGGCAGGTAGTAGTCACAGGAAGTGATCACGCCGTCGAAGCGCAGCACCGCGTGCAGCCGCTCGATCTCCGGCAACAGGGTGTCGGTGTCGTTGGTGTCGGCGGTGATCACATGGCGGGCGCCGAGCAGCGGATGCGCCGCACCCTCGGGCGCCGCGCGCAGGTAGTGGTGGAGGTCGCGGGTGAGGAACGTGAACTCGTGCCCGCCCTCCCGGATCGCCCGTGGCAGCAGTCTGCTCATCGACCCGACCCAGCTCTCGACCATCAGCAGATGAGCCACAACTCCCCTTTTCGTGCCGGCGGTTCAGACGTCGGGGCAGCCCGGAGAACCCTCGGTTGGGAGGGACCGGGCTTCGCGCCCCGCACACGCTATCGATAATCATTTTCATTTACTAGTCCCTTTCATGAGCTGTCGTACGTGGCGAACCGGCACTTCCCGATCGCGCTGCTGAACGAGGCCGTCGCCGACCTGGTCGACGAGCACGCCCGCCTCGACATCTCCCGGGCACGGGGCGACGGAACCGCCGTGGCGGCGGACGGCGCCCACATGGACACTTCGACCTCATGCCCAGGATCAGGAACTGGAAGGGCCTGACCTTCTACCGGCCCGGCAAGACCACCGAGTACGTGCACATCGACGCCTTCCGTGCGCGAGGCGCCGTCTCCTCGGCGACGCTGCTGAAGAGGCTGCGGTCCGGCTCGCACAGGAACGCCACGGACGTCGCCTTCCGCGACATCGGCCGCGACGAACAAGGTCGAGTCGTTCAACCGGTTCTCCCGGCGGGTCGGCTTCGGCAACCAGGGCGTACTCGCCGACAACGACCCCGTCGAGCAGGAGAAGGCGATGAAGTTCAACTCTCTGCTCACGAAGGCGGTGATCTTGAGGCCCTGGCCCATGTCTCGCCGTACCCGACCGAGCACATCAAACGGTTCGGCGAGTACAGCACGCACGAACTCGGCCTCGAACCCGACGCGTACGACCCGAAGCTCGACGTCGACCTCACCCCGCTGCGCGAAGGGGATCTGAACGTCGTCCGCTTGGACCGGGCCGCGTGATGCCGGGCGCGATCGCGGCGACGACGCGGGCCCCGAGTCGTCAGACGGGCTGGACGGTGATGGTGCAGAGGCGCTTGGTGGCCCGGGTCAGGGCTACGTACAAGTCCCTTTCCCCACCGGGGCGGGCCGTGATGATTTCCTCCGGGTTCATGACGACGACCTCGTCGAATTCCAGGCCGCGTGCTTCGGACGCCGGCACGATGCGTGCGTGGTGAGCGATGCCTTGGGCCGTCAGCTCGCTCACCCTGCTGTCCGCGCAGATCACTCCCAGAAGGGCCCCCGGGTGCGCGGTGCTCTGGGCGCGGAGTTCCTGAACGACGGCGGTGACCAACCCGTCCGCAGCTGTGGTCACGGTGCGAGGACTCTCACCGCTTCGCAGTGACCGGGTGGGCTTCTGGTCCGCAGCGATCCGCGTGAGCAGGTCCCGGACGCTCTCCAGGATCTCCTGCGTGGTGCGGTAGCTGACGGTCAGGTTGTGCAGTTTGAACCGCGGCCCGACGTTCGGGCTCAGTGCTTCCTTCCAGTCGCGTGCTGTCGCGACCGGGCCCGCCTGGGCGAAGTCACCCACCAGCGTCATCGCCCTTGCCGGGCAGCGGCGGACGATCATCCGCCACTGCATGGCGGTCAGTTCCTGCGCCTCGTCGACGACGACGTGCCCGTACGTCCGCTCGGGCGGGCCGTCGACCAGGCTCGCCGCCTCGTCCAGCAACGGCACATCGGCATCGGTCCACGGGTCGTCCGGACCGCGCAGCAGAAGGGAACGCTCCTGCGCGGTCAGGCGGGGCAGGCGCTCGGCGAGAGCGCCGGCGTTCGTCAGGAGCGCCTTCACGAGGTCACCGGGTACCAGCCGCGGCCACAACGCCTCGACCGCTCGGTCGACGCCGGCGTCGTCTAGGAGATCGGCTCGGATGGCGTCCAGGTCCAGCTCGTGGACCGGACCCGAGTCGGCCGCGCCTTCGGCACGGCGCCGGGCGGCTCCTGTGAACCGGTCGAGGTCCATGCCCGTCATCCTGGCGGCATCGGCGTCGATCTGCTCCAGGAGGTCGCCCATGTCTCGTTGCATCGCGTCGGTGACGGCGTCGGTCAAGAGCTCCCTGAACACCTGGCGCGCGGGGTTGTGCCCCGGTGCGGCCGCCACGGCGGCGTCGCGTGCCGTGGCGACTTCCTCGCCGGACAGGTGAACCAGTTCCTGTCCGACCCGCACGGTGAAGTCACCCGCGGGGGCCTGGTGGACGCGCAACAGGCCGGCCAAGGCGTCGGCGAGGTCGGAGCTGCCCTTGAGACGCGCCGTATCGAACGGGTCCACCGCGTCCGTGGACACTCCGGCCAGTTCCCGGCAGGTCGCCAGAACGACGTCGTTCTCTCCGAGCGAGGGAAGGACCTGGGAGATGTAGTCGAGGAACCGGGCGTTCGGGCCCACCACCAGCACGCCCTCCTCCGCGGCGCGCGGGAACGCGTACAGGACATAGGCCGCCCGGTGCAGGGCGACCACCGTCTTGCCGGTGCCGGGCCCGCCCTGCACCACGGTCACCCCGCGGTGGGCGGAGCGGACGATCTCGTCCTGCTCGGCCTGCAGCGTCGCGACGGCCGCGTGCATCCTGCCCGTACGCCGTGCCGACAGAGCCTCGGTCAACGGGCCGTCCCCCACGACGTCCTCGTCGGTCGGGGCGGTCCCGTCCAGCAGTTCGTCGCTCACCGAGATGACCGTTCGCCCCTCGAGGCGCAGGTGTCGGCGCCGCCGCAGGTCCATCGGGTGGACCGGTGTCGCCTCGTAGAAGGGCCGCGCCGCGTTCGCGCGCCAGTCCACGAGCAGAGGCAGGTCATCCTCCTCCGTATGCAGTCCGATCCGCCCGATGCGCAGGGCCGTGCCGTCCGTCCAGTCGATGCGCCCGAATACCAGCCCTTTTTCGGCGACCTCCAGCCGGCCGATTTCCTTGGCCAGACGCTCGGCGGCGATTTCTCTCTCGTATGCCTCACCGGCGCTTTCCGCCGGGGCCTTCAGCGCACTCGCTCGGTGTGCTCGCGCCTCGGAAAGCCGTTCGGTGAGCAACTCGTATAAGGAGGACACATAATCCCGCTCCGATTCAACCGCACGCACTGCGGGATCATTAATTTTCGACAACAGGGGGCTCCTTCGATTCGAGCCACACCATACGGTCAAGGTTCCCTGAAGGTAACGACGTGGTGTACGACAGTGATCGCGGTCTGAGCCGGAACGCAGAGTGAGCCGCACGGGTTGGTGTTGTTGTGACGCAATACCTGGCCCGTACGGCTCTCTCGCATCGTATCTGCACTGGCATCTCGCGTCGTCGACTCGGCGCGCTCATCGCGGAGTTGGCGCCCGGGTGGATGGCGCGGGAGGACTCGCGGCTGCGGGAACGTCGAGGTCACGAGCGTCTGCGGGCCGAGGGCGGTGGGCCGGGCCATCAACTGGT
>NZ_JBFAKW010000021.1:0-101293 GCF_040655955.1 Streptomyces sp. NPDC050263
AAGTACGTCCAGTACGAGGACTTCCGGCCGGCACGCCGAGAGCACGCACCGGACGCCGCTCCTTGACGGGCGAACGTTGCCTGCCGCGGCACTAGCGAGCCCGCTCGCGGCGGCCGGGGCCGAGCGCAGCGCCGGTGAGGTCACGCCGATGCCGAGCCTGATGCGGCTGGTGGCCTTCGCACACAGGCTCAAGGCGACGAAGGGGTCGCCGTGGACCATCGGGGTGTCGTTGACCCAGAAGCTGTGCAAGCCCAACTCCTCGGCCCGCACGGCGAGGTCCTCCACACCGGGCTGCGCGGCGACGACGACGCCTGCACGCATCAGAACCTCCAAGGTGCGAGGATCGAATCGAACCTGCTCAGCATGGCAGGTCCCGGCCCAGGGCCGTTGCGGAGTCGCGTGATCTCGCAGCGTCGCAGGGCGGGGTGGCCGTGCCTGACGCAACGAAACCCCGCTGACGCAGATGACCTCCCCGAGTCGTCTTCCTTGCCGGTTTCTGTGCGTCCCCTGCCGCTCGCGCGATCTGTACACGCAATTCCGCAAGCCGATGCCGTGCTGTCGTCCCCACTCGGCGGCGGGGCGAGCGGCGGCCCGTGAGCGCCGCCGCTGCCGTCGCCGACGGGCCACCGCCCCTGCGCGGCCCGGGACATCCGAGGCGGCCTACTTGAGTTCCGCCAGGCTCTTCCCGACGCTCGCCAGAGTCCCCGGCTCGCCGTAGTCGCCCGTGAACCTGTACGAGGCGATGCCGCAGCGGTAGGCGCCGCGGTTGGGGGCGAAGTCGGCGGGCTGCCAGCCGTCGGGGGTCGCCTTCTCGATGTTCATGCACTTCACGGGGGAGTCCTGGACGGACACGTTCACCGGCGCCTGGATGCCGCCGCCGGTCCATGCGGTCTCCTTGCGGGCCGCGTCGTGGACGCAGCGGCGGGTGAGCTTCTCGCCGCAGGCCGTGGCCGACTTGGCGAACAGCAGCCAGGCGGAGAACGCCTTCACCGCCGGCAGGGTCACCTTGGCCCCGTGCGCGTACCTGTCGAACAGGTCGAGCACCTGTTGCGTCGCGGGGCTCGACGATGCCTTCTCCATCGGGTGGATCCCGCTGACGTCGGCGAGGTTGTTCTGGGCGGCCAGTACCCGCGGGCCGGCGAGTTCGAGGAACGCCGGGCCGTAGGCATTGCTGTTCGCGTCGATCCAGTCGAGCTTGTAGTTCATGGCGGTGAGCTCCTGCTCCAGCTTCGCCAGCGAGGTGAAGTCGCCCATGAACACCAGGCCCTTGACCTTCTTGTCCTTGATCGCCTGGGCGTACGGTGTCCAGTTGGTGACACCGGAGGTCGGATACAGGTCGGAGTAGGCGAGCTTCACATGCCGCGCCTTGAAATACTCCGTGCGCTGGTCGAGGGAGGTCCGGGTGACGGGGGAGTCGCCGGAGATGATGCCGACGGCGTCCGCCGAGTGCGGATAGGCCTCCTTGATCAGCCAGTCGTAGAAGCCCGCGTACCGGAAGTACGAGGGGCCGCCGGCCTGTATCGACAGCTGCAGCTCCGACCCCTCGTTCACGTGCTGGACGGTCTGCGCGGGGAAGTCCGGCAGCAGGCAGGAGAGGCGGTCCTTCACTCCCAGGCCGTCGAGGCCGGCGCCTCCGCCGACCAGCGCGAAGTCGGCGCGACAGGCCTCGTCGACCCGCTGGCGGACCTCCAGCATCCTGGTGTCGCGGACGGTCGGCACGATCTTGCGCCCGTTGATGCCGCCGGCCTCGTTGCACCAGGACGTGAACGCCTTGGCCGCGTCGCCGAATTCGGTGTTCTTGCTCAAGCCGACGTCCGACATGACACCGACGTGGATCTCCTTCCCGGTGACCCCCTGGGCCGGCGAGCCGCTCGGGTCACCGGGGCCGCACACGTTCTTGAGATCGCCGAAGTCACCCGACGCGACGACCGTGCCCGCGGTCGCCGCGGCCTTCTCACCGGGCTCGGAGTCGCCGCGGCCGGGGCTGTCGCCGCGGGTGGAGCATCCGGCCGCGCACAGCGCGGCCACCATCGTCAGGGCGGTGATGGTCCTCTGAGGTCTCATGGACTGTCCTGCCTTTCGGATCGGGGGCTGACGGGGCATGCGTCCTTGGGCATGCGCGTGAGCGCGGAACCGTGTGGAGGTCAGCCGCCGCGTGCCGCCACCAGCGCGCCGCGATTCACCTTGGTCGCCGCGCTGCGCGGGATGGCGTCGACGAACTCGGTCGTCTTGGGCAGCTTGTACGCGGCGAGACGGCCCCGCGCGTACGCGACGACCTCGTCGTGGGAGGGCGGCGCGGCGGGGTCGGCGGGCTCGATCAGCGCGTGCACCCGGCGCCCCCACTCGGGGTCGCGCAGTCCGATGACGACGACGTCGGCGATGCCGGGGTGGTCGACGAGGGCGGCCTCGACCTCGGCCGGGAAGATGTTCGCGCCGCCACTGATGATCATGTCGACGCGGCGGTCGAGGAGGTGGAGATAGCCGTCCTCGTCGAGGTGTCCCACGTCCCCGGCGGTCTGGAATCCGTCGGGCGTCGCCCTCAGGCTCGGGGCGCCGCCCAGGTACTCGTATCCGTGGTAGCTCGGGGAGCGCAGGTAGATGTCGCCGGCCTCGCCGACGGGCAGGTCCTTGCCGTCGGCATCCAGGATGCGCAACTCGGTGGAGCGCAGCGGCCGTCCGACACTGCCCTGGTGGGTCATCCACTCGTCGGCGCGCAGGGCGGTGATGCCGAGCCCCTCGGTCATGCCGTACGCCATGACGATGCGCTCGGCCCCGATCAGGCCCGCCCACCGGTGCACGAGCGTCGGCGGCATGGGCGCCGCGCCCTGCAGGATCCACTCCAGGCCGGACAGGTCGCGGTCGTCGATGCCGGGCAGGTCCGCGATGCGTTGCAGCATCGTGGGTGTGGCGGTGAACGTGGTGACCCGGTGGCGTTCGACGGTGTCGACGACGCGGGCGGCGTCGAACTTCTCCATGACCACGAGCCGGTCGCCCTCGAACAGGCCGAAGAGCGTGGTGAATCCGTTGGCGTGGTACATCGGCGCGAGCACGAGGATCGTCTGCGGCCGGGGTACCGGTGTCCAGGCCTGCATCAGAGGTGTGCTGAACGCCGGGTCGTGCACGGCCGGCCGGCCGGTGAGGATGACCTTCGGCGTGCCGGTGGAGCCGCTGCTGCAAATGCCGTGCGCGTGCGGGGAGACGACGTCCGGCAGTTCGGGGACCGGTGCGCCCGCCGTCGCGTCGATCCACGTCAGATCGTCGGTGCCCAGGTGCACGGGCGCCCGTACCACCTCGCGCAGCCGGGCCAGCTCCCACTCGGGCAGATCCCAGCGCACCGGCACCGGCGCCGCCCCGAGCTTCCACGCGGCGAACACCCCGAGGACCAGCTGTGGAGAGTTTTGCAACGCCAGGGAGAGGCGGTCGCCCATGCCGAGACCCCGCGCTGCCAGCGCCCCGGCCAACTGGTCCGAACGGCGGTCCAACTCCCGCCAACTGAACGCGGATTCGGTGCCGTCCGGGTGGACGTGGCGCAGTACCTCGGCGCCCGAACACGACGCCGCGAGCTTCCTGATGAGTTGGGCGATGCCCGTTCCGCTCTCCATTGCCGTTCTCCTCCGCGGTGTCGCCCAGTGGGCTTCGAGGGGCTCTCGTGGCGGGCTCGACGTCAGACGCCGAGCAGGCCGAAGCTGTCGTGCCGCGCCACGGCGAGGGCGATCCGTCCCGCATGGCGCTCGGTGATCGGCCGGTCCACGGCCCGGGTGATGCCCCACAGGAAGAAGCCGTAGGGCAGATGCGCCCGATACACCCACCACGCCTCGTCCCGGCCGGGCGGTGCACCGCCGTGCGCGGCCAGGCGGTCGAGGTAGTGGTCGAGCAACTCCCGCTCACTGCCGGCGAGTTCGTCCGGATGGAGGACCGCTGCCAGGTGGTAGCCGACGTCGAGTGCCCACACGCCGTACTGGACCACCTGCCAGTCGATCAGGCCGGGGGCTCCGTCGGCCGTGGCATAGACGTTGCCGGTGTGCACGTCGCCGTGCACGAGACAGCGCGGATGCCGGGGGGAGAGGTCCGCGAGCGCGCCCATCGCGGCGAGCAACCGGTCGGCGCAGCGCACCTTCGTCGGGATGTCCGGTGCCCGGCCGTCGTCGAGCTGGGTCTGCAACTGCTCGGGGCCCATGTGGCGGGCGAGCGAGGCGAGTCGGGGCGCGAAGGTGGTCGCCAGGTCGGCGCCCGGGGCCTCGCGCCCCCTCGCGCCGTCCCAGGTCGCGGCGTGCAGGGCGGCCAACTGGTCGAGCGTGCCCGCCGCCTGGTCACGGCCGAAGCCCATCAGGGGGTCGCCGAACCGGGCGCCGGCCACCACCAGGTCGTGCATCAGAAGCAGTGGATGTCCGGTCTCCTCGTCCACCTCGGCGTGTACGTACGGCGGCGTGCGCACCGGAAGCGACGCGGCGAGCAGCCGGTAGAAGTCGACCTCGGCGCGCGATGAGCCGCGTCGGCGCGCCGCCGGGTTGAAGTACGCCTTGGCGCACAGGGCGGGCGGCGCGTCCGAGGCCGCCCCGGACGCGTAGGAGACGTCGAAGCGCACCTTGGTGGCGACCGTCTCGATCCGCTCGGTCACGTCGGTGGCGGTGACGACGGCGCCGGGGTGCCGCCGCCGCAGTACGGCGGTGAGCCAGGAGGGCGAGAGGGCCACCGCCTCGTCGTGCGGCGCGGGGCCGCCGGGAAGGCTCATGACGACCCCATGGATCCGGTCCGGCCGAGCAGTCGGCACGAGCGCTCGATGAACGGGTTCGGGCGTCCGGCGGCGGGCAGCCGCATCGAACGGCGGGCGTGCAGCGCCAGGAGGCCCGCCTTCAGGCCGGCGAACACCTCCTGCCAGTGCAGGTGTTCCACCGGACTGCCCGTCAACTCCTGCCAGAGACCGAGGGTTTCCTGCCGGGTGCCGAGCCCGTCGAGTCGCGGTACGCCGTGCTCGACGCTGTGGATGTCGTCGAAGAGCAGCCACCACCCGAGATCGGCCATCGGCCCGGCGAGCGAGGCCTGCTCCCAGTCCATGACCCCGACGATCCGGTAGTCGCCGCCGAACATCATGTTCCCGATCCGGGCGTCACCCCACGACAGGCCGGGTGTCGAGACGGGCGGCCGGTGCTCGCTCACCCAGTCGAAGAGTTCGTGCACCGTGTCCGGGATCTCGTCCTTCAGGGCCCAGGACGCGAACTGCCGCCAGTACGTGAGCTGTTGCTCGTCACCGGGTGCGCCCTGGCCGGGGTCGTGGAGGAAGGAGAACTCCTCCATGGGTGCGCCGTGGACGGCTGCGAGCTGGCGTACCGCCTCCTCCCACAGGATCCGACGCTCACCGGGCGTCGCCTCGGTCAGCCACCCCGTCGCGTTGTACACGGGCATGCTCACCGGCACCCGGCCGCGCATCCGGCGCATGATGTAGAACGGCCGGCCCAGCAGGGCGGGATCGTCCTCGAACCACAGTGCCTCGGGGACCCGCACCGTGCCGAGGCGGCGGAGCGCGACCAGCATCTCGTACTGGCGCCAGAACTGCGGTTCGAAGAACATCTGGTGCTCGGGCGCGGGCGCCACCCGCAGGACGAGTTCGTCGTCGCGGCCCGCGGACCGGGCGTCGAAGAGAATCGTCTCGTTCGAGACGCCGGCGCCCAGCGGGTACGCCAGGTTCTCGATCCGTATGTCGTCGACGCCGAGCCGGGCCGCCAGCCACGGACCGAGCGCTCGCGCCGCGGCGTCGAGGTCGCGGCCCTTGGCGAAGACAGGGGCTTCGCTCATCCTTGCTCCACCTCCTCGGACTCGGAGGGGCCGCCGAACGCGGCCAGACAGAACGCCCACAGGCGCCCGGCGACGTCCTCGACCGGTTCGTGCGCGGTCGCGAACGCGTAGTGGTGGTAGACGGACGTGACCAGCTTCATGGCGAACCACGCGCCGTGGGCCGGGTCCCTGGGCCGCAGCAGCCCCTGGGCGACGGCCTCCGCAAGCTCCTGTGCGACGAGGTCGTCGAACGGCTGGGCGATCCGCGCCATCTCGTCGGGGAAGAGCTGGTGCAGCCGCCAGTGCTCGGCGGTGATGAACCGGGGCCCGGTGCGGTCGCCGCCGTCGCGGAGCGCGTCGAGGGTCCTGGTGATGTAGTGGCGCAGGCGGGTCACCGGGTCCGGGAGCCGCCGCGCCTCGGTCCGCATGCGCGTGGCCTGCTCGGCGATGATCTCCTCGACGAGCGTCAGCAGAATGTGGTCCTTGCTGGGGAAGTGCCGGTAGATGGTCTGCAGCGCGACGCCGGACTCCCTCGCCAACTCCTGGGTCGTGAAGGCGCTTCCCTTCTCCTGGACGAGCCGGTGCGCGGCTCGCAGGATCACCTGCGCCTGCTGGACGCTGCGCGCCCGCGACCGTCGCACCGAGGGGGAGCGGTCGGCCGCGTGGTCCGCCCAGGTCGTGTTCGGATTCGACATGTGGATGTTCCTACGTTTCCGTGGTGGGGGTCAGCACCACGACGGGGATGATGCGTTCGGTACGCGTCCGGTAGGCGTCGTAGTTGGGCCAGTAGCCGACAACGGTCTGCCACAGGAGCGGCCGTTCGGCGGCGCCCGCGGTGCGCGCGACGACCGGGATGTGCGCGCCCTTGACCTGGATCTCGGCCTCGGGGTGCGCCAGCAGGTTCAGGTACCACGAGGGATGCTTCGCCGCCCCGCCGGCCGAGGCGACGACCAGGTAGTCGTCGCCGTTCCGCCCGAAGATCAGGGCCTTGGTGCGGGACGCGCCCGTCCTGCGCCCCTTGGTGGTCAGCAGCAGAACGGGGACGCCGTTCCACTCGTAGCCGATCTCGCCGTCGCTCTCCCGGTAGCGGGCCACGTGCTCGGCGCCGACCAGCGCCAAGTCGGGCTTCTGGTAGCCGGGTTCACTCATGTCCGAGCCTTTCGTCCGGGGTGGGGCGCGTCATCCGAAGACCACCGGGATCTCCGTCGGGCCCCGCTCGTACAGGCCGATGAAGCGTGGCGGTGCGGCGTCCGGATCGAGACGCAGGCCCGGCAGCCGGTCCAGGAGCGCCCCGATGCCGACCTGCATTTCGGCGCGGGCGACATGCATGCCGAGGCAGACGTGCGCGCCGCCGCCGAACGCGAACGACGGGCGCAGCTTGCGGGTGATGTCGAACTCGTCCGGGCGGTCCCAGCGGGCCGGGTCCCGGTTGGCGGCGCCGACGCACAGGTGCAGCACGGAGCCTTCCGGCAGGCGGACGCCGTGGAAGTCGACGTCCCGGGTCACATAGCGGGAGAACATCGGGTCGGTCGGCGTCCAGCGCAGCGCCTCCTCGATCGCCGGGCGCAGCAGCGCGCGGTCCTCGCGCACGGCCTGAAGCACGTGGGGCCGCTGCAGGAGCGCGGTGAGCGTGATGCCCATCTGTTTCCAGGTCGTGCCGGATCCCGCGGTGAGCAGCAGCACCGCGAAGGAGTAGATCTCGGCGTCGGAGAGCCGGTGCGTGACGCCGTCTTCGCCGGTCGTCCCGGCCGCCACGAGAACGCTGATGAGATCGTCGCGCGGAGCCTCGCGGCGGGCCGCCACGATCGGCGCGAGGATCTCGGCGATGGCCTGCGGATCGCGCAGCGCGGCGCGGATGTCGAGGGCCCGCTCCACCGGGACGCCGAAGCTGCCGGTGATGGTGAGCACCGGGATGGCGGCGCAGAAGTCCACGTTGAGTTCGGCGCGGCCGTCCCCGGCGAAGCCGTCGATGAGCAGGTCGACGGTCTGCTCGATCCAGTTGCGGATCCACCACTGGGCCTTGCCGGGTACGAACGACGGTTGGACGAGCGAGCGGTAGCGGCGGTGCTGGGTGCCCCCCATGGACAGCATGCTGTTCTGCGCGGCGAGTCGACCGGTGCGCGGGTCGATGGGGGTGGGTGAGGCGGCGAACACCTCGGGATCGCGGTAGGCCTCGTCGCACGCGGCGTAGCTGAACGCGGAGAAGTGCGGGCGGTCGGGATACGGCAGCCCCTGGAAGTGCGCGGGCCCGTCGTAGCCGGTCAGTTCGTGCACCGTTCCCGGGTGGACGGGGGCCTCGGCGCGCAGGCGGTGCCAGGCAGGGTAGGGATCGCCGCGGTAACCGCCGCCGACGTGGGCCAGATAGGCGCCGCGCAGGTCGAACAGCTCGCGGACGCGGTCGCGGTCGAGGGACGTGGGTGTCGTCATGGGGTCACCTCGCCACGTATCCGCCGTCGACGGGCAGGACGACGCCGGTGAGGTTGGCGGCCCGGTCGGAGACCAGGAACACGGCGGCCTCAGCGCAGTCCTCGGCGGTGATGGCCCGGCCCAACGGGTGGCTGGAGGCGACCTGCCGGACCGTCTTCTCCATGGTCTCGGCGTCGGCGTCCAGGCCGCCCGCCGCCATGAAGTCGGTGAGCGGCATGCCCGCGGGACCGATGGCGTTGGCGCGGATGCCGAAGGGGGCGCCCTCGATCGCGACGGCCCGTGTGAGCTGGTGTACGGCGCCCTTGGTGGCGCCGTACACGGAGCCGCCCCAGGCGACGAGGCCCGCGACGGAGCCGGTGTTGAGGACGACTCCGCCGTGCCCCTGCCGCTTGAACTGGAGGACGGCGTGCTTGCAGCCGTGGAACACGCCGGCGAGGTTGACGCCGACGAGGCGCCGGAAGTCCTCGGCGGTGTGGTCCTCAAGTCGCGCGCCGAGCCGTGGGGTCGGGATGCCCGCGTTGTTGAAGACGATGTCGAGCCGGCCGAAGCGGTCGACGGCCGCCGCGACGGCTGCCGCGACCTCCTCCTCGCGGGAGACGTCGCAGACGAAGGGCGTGGCGGACCCGCCGGCCTTCTCGATCCGGCGCGCCGTCTCCTCGGCGGTGTCGGCGCGGATGTCGGCGCAGAGGACGTGGGCGCCTTCCTCCGCGAAGCGCAGCGCGGACGCTGCGCCCACTCCGGATCCAGCGCCCGTGACGATCGCGGTCTTCTCGGCGAGCAGCATGGGGGTCACCGCCTTTCGTTGTCGGCTACGGGTGGTTCGGTCGCGTCGTCCGTCCAGCGCAGGGCCCGCGTCGGACACCCCTCGACGGCCGTCCGTACCGTGTCGAGCGGTTCGGGCGGGCCGACGACCACGGCCTTCGCCTCCTCGTCGTGGGCGAAGGTGTCCGGCGCGTACACGACGCAGACGCCGGAGCCGAGGCAGCTGTCCCGGTCGACGGCGACCTTCCAGGCGGCCATCTCAGGCCTTCGCCAAGGCGGGTGGCTCCGCCGGGGTGAACCGGTAGAGGCGCTCGGCGTTGCCGCGCAGGATCTTGTACTGCCGCTCGGACGACAGGTGCGCGATACGGCTCTTGACGAGGCCGATGCAGTCCGGCCAGGTCGAGTCGGAGTGCGGATAGTCGGTCTCGCACATGATGTTGTCCTCACCGATCTCGTCGATGCTGGCGAGGCCGTGCACGTCGTCGATGAAGCAGCCGTGGATGTGGTCGCGGAAGGTGGCGCGGATGTCGAGGGTGTCGAGGTCGACGACGTCGCTGCCCGCGTGGTCGTTGAACCGGACGCCCCGCTTGACCCAGTGCCGCTGCGTGTCGAGGACCTGCTCGGCGCGCTCGAGGAAGTACGGCATCCAGCCGATCTCGCCCTCCGACAGCGCGATCTTGAGGTTGGGGTAGCGCTGGAACATGCCGCTGAACAGCCAGGACAGCATGGCCCCCGAGGTACGGGTCGCACCCCAGGCGAGGTTGGCGAGGAACGGGGCGTCGGGCGCGATCTGCGGCACCGTCGAGGACGAGCCGACGTGCATCGACACGACCATCCCGAGGTCGTTCGCCGCGGCCATCACGGGGTCCCAGTAGCGGTTCTTGTCGTGGATGGTGGGCAGGCCCAGCGGGGCGGGGTTCTCCGAGAACGCGAACGTGGTCGCGCCCTTGGCGGCGCAGCGCTCCAGCTCCTTCGCCGCGAGGGCCGGGTCCCAGAGGGGGATGAGCACCAGGGGGATGTAGCGGCCGGGAGCGGCCGCGCACCACTCCTCGATGATCCAGTCGTTGTAGGCCTTGAGGCAGGTGAGGCCGAACTCGCGGTCGCTCGCCTCCATGAACAGCTGCCCGCAGAAACGGGTGACCGTGGGGAAGCACAGCGAGGCGAGGATCCCGGCCCGGTTCATGTCCTCGATGCGGGCCTTCGGGTCGTAGCACCCGGGCCGCATCTCGCTGTAGGGCAGCGGCTCGGGGCTGAACTCCTCCTTCGACTTGCCGACCACGGCGCTCAGACCGGAGCTGGGGAACCGCTTGCCGTCGTAGACCCAGCAGTCCATGCCCGTGTCGTCCGTCACCATGTGCGGAGCCCGGTCGCGGTCGGCCTTCGGGACGCGGTCCACCCACAGACGGGGCGGTTCGAGGATGTGGTCGTCGACGGAGATCAGCCAGTCGAGCGCGCGGTCGGGCGCGCTGTCGGGCGCGACGACGGGTGCGATGTCTGTGGACACGAGTGCTCCTTCACGTCGGGTGGTACTCGTCCAAGTCGGGCAGCGGTCAACGTCGGGCAGCGGTCAACGGAGTTCGCCGATCACCAGGTGCTTGACCTCCTGGAACGCGCGGATGCCGTCGGACCCGCGCTCGCGGCCGAGGCCGCTCTGCTTGTAGCCGCCGCCGGGGGCGTAGGCGCTGAACACCGCGGTGTTGACGTTGACCGCACCGGTGCGCAGGCGTCGGGCCACCGCGGTCGCTGCCGCGGTGTCGGCCCCGTACACCTGGCCGGAGAGGCCGTAGGGGGTGTCGTTGGCCATGCGTACGGCGTCGTCGACGTCCCGGTAGCCGAGCACCGCGATGACGGGGCCGAAGATCTCTTCCTGGGCGGCGGGGTTGTCGTTGCCGGGCAGATCGAGGACGGTCGGCTCGAAGTAGTGGCCGGCCTTGAGCCCCTGCGGGCGGACGCCGCCGCGCACCACCGTGCCGCCGGACTCGGTGGCGAGGGCGACGAACCGCTCGCAGCGCTCCAGCTGCGCCGCGCTGATCACGGGCCCCAGGGTGGTGCGCGGATCGGTCGGGTCGCCGACGACGAGGCCGGCGTACGCGTCGCCGACGGCGTCGAGGACTTCGGCCTTGCGGCGCTCGGGTACGAGCATGCGGGTGGCTGCGACGCAGGCCTGGCCCGCGGTGGCCGCGACCACGGCGACCGCACCGGCGGCGGCCCTGCCCACGGCGTCGTCGAGGTAGATCTGCGCCGACTTGCCACCGAGTTCGAGGGCCACCCGCTTCACCGTCGGGGCGGCCTGCGCGAGGATGCGGCGGCCGACCGCGGTGGACCCGGTGAACGAGACCATGTCGACGGCCGGGTGGCTGGTCAGGAGTTCGGCGCCGGCCGCGCCGCCCTCCACCACGACGCTCAGGACGCCGGGCGGCAGTCCGGCCGTGTCCGCCGCGGCGCCGAACACAAGGGACGAGAGCGGCGTCAGCGGGCTGGGCCGCAGGATCACGGAGTTGCCCGCGATCAGGGCCGGGACGATCTTCTGGAGCGCCATCACGATCGCCCCGTTGTACGGCGTGATGGCCGTGACCACGCCGACCGGCTCGTGCCGCTGGACGCTGAGCGCGACCCGGCCGCGCACCAGCTCGTCGACGGGCACCGGGGTCGCCGCCTCGTGCGGCATCGACAGATACAGGTCGATCGCCCCGCGTGCCACCGCCAACCCGCCCTGCAGCTGGGCGCGTTCGGCGAACGCGGTCGGCTGCCCCGCCTCGGCGACCATCGTGGCGACCAGGGCGTTGCGGCAGGCTTCGACGTGGTCGAGGAAGGTGTACAGGATCCGGGCACGCTCGGCGGCCGGGACGTCCGACCACACGCCACGTTCGAAGCTGTCGCGCGCCTCGACGACGGCGCGCTCGATCTCGGGAAGCGGTGTCACCGACACGTCGGCCACGTGCGACTCGTCGGCGGGGTTCTCGACTGCGAGCCACTGCTCGCCCTCGACCCAATCTCCGGCCACGTACGAGCGCCGCTCCGGGATGATGTCACTCACGCTCTCGCCCCTTTCGCGCTTCGAAGCAGCGCTGTTTTGCGTGCCGTTCGGGTGTGCGGGCCCCGGATCACCAGGGCAGTGCGCTGTACACGACGGCGCCCCCGTAGTGGGGCGAGGAGTGGCATGCGAGGCCGAACTCAGCCTGTGCGCGCTGCCGTTCACCGGCCCGGCCCGACAACTGGAGGTAGCACTCCAGCATCTGGGGGATCCCGTGCATGCGCCCGTTGCCGAGGGAGCCCCCGCCGCTGAGCACGGGCAGGGCCCCGGGGACGTCGCTGTCGATGCCTCCGTCCAGGACGAAGCGGTGCGCCTCGCCGACCGGGCAGTAGCCCAGGGCCTCCAGCCAGAAGTACACGAACGGCGAGAACCCGTCGTACAGCTGCGGTACGTCGATGTCGGCGGGCTTGACGCCCGCGTGCTCCCACAGCCGCCGGGCGGTACCGGCACCGCCGGCCATGATGTCGTCGAGCGGCCAGTGCAGCGGAAGGCGGCGCGGGCCCGGCGCGCTGCCGGCATACCCGGCGACGTACACCGGCCGGTGCGGCAGGTCGCGCGCCCGGGCGGCCGACGTGAGCACGAAGGCCGCGACGCCGTCGACCGGGATGTCGCAGTCGTAGCGGCAGATCGGATCGTTGACCATGGGCGCCGCGAGGTACTCCTCGGCGGTCAGCGGCCGTTCGTGCCAGTACGACCACGGGATCCGCGCACCGTTCTTGCGCGCCTCGACCAGGACCGCCGCCATCGCCTCCCGGCCCGCCCCGTAACGCTGCAGGTATTCGTTGTAGGCCAGCCCGATCATCGGCAGCGGCCCGAAGAAGCCCTGCGGCGCCGTCCACTGCTGCGCTCCGCCGAACTCCCGCACCGAGGTGCCGTGATAGCGGGCGCGCGGATTGTGCAGGGCGCGGTGGACGAGGACATGGTCGGCGGCGCCGCTCGCGATCGCGTTGACCGCCATCGCCACCGAGCCGGGGATCTGTCCGATGCCCTGGAACCCGGCGACGTAGCCGGGCTCGGCGCCCAGATGCCCGGCCAGCCATGACGGCGTCACCGTGCTGACACCGTCCTCGGCGGCGTGGTCCCCGGAGGCGGGGAACAGCGCCGAGCCGACGAAGCCGTCCACGTCCTGCGGCGCGAGACCCGCGTCGGCGATCGCCTCGCGGGCGACGGCCACGGCGAGTGCGCCCAAGGGCCGGTCGGCATGTCTGCGGACGGCGCTGTGCGCGTACCCGGCGATCGCCACCTGGCCACCGCTCGCGAACCGCCCGCTCATGACACGTCACCCAGCACGAACGCGGGCACGGCGACACCCGCGCCGACGTCCTCGAAGGCCACCCGCACGCGATCGCCGGCGCGCCACGCGGCGTCGGGGCCGTCGAGCAGCCGTCCGATCATCCGCAGCCCGGCCTGCTCGTCGAGTTCGACGTCGACGAGGACGAAGGGGACCGCCTGCGACAGGCCGGGCAGCGGCGACTGCCGGACCACGGTCCAGGACCGCACCGTGCCCCGGCCGCTCACCGGCTGGTACGTGAAGTCAGGGTCCGTCGTGCGGCAGTGCGGGCAGGTCTGGTCGGGCGGCACGGCGAAGGCTCCGCAGCGACCGCAGCGCGCCAGGGCCAGCACATGCCGGGCGGCCGCCTCCCAGTAGGGTGCCGAGGTTTCGTCGGGCACGGGTACGGGACGCTCGCTCATGTGATCACCCCCGCGTCCTTGAGGCCGACGATGTCCGCCCATCCGTAGCCGAGTTCGAGCAGCACGGATTCGGTGTGCTCACCGTGTTCGGGCGCCCGCCGCAGGGTCGGCGGGCGTTCGTCGAACTGCACGGGGACGGTGGGCATCGCATACGATTCGCCGTCCTCCAGCTCCACCTCGCCGAGGTAGTCGTTGGCCAGCACCTGAGGGTCCGTCAGCAGTTCCTCCACGGCCTGGACGGGCGCCCAGGGCGCGTCGATCCGGGCCAGGAGGTCCTTCCACTCCTCGAAGGTGCGACGGGCGAACTCCGCCTCCAGTTCGGCGACGCACGCCTCCCGGTTCTCACCGCGGGCCCGCAGATCGACGAAGCGCGGATCCGTGGCGAGGTCACCGCGGTCGATGAGTTCGCAGAACTCCCGCCAGTAGCGGTCCCCCTGGAGGAAGACCAGCTGGATGTGGCGCCCGTCCCTGGTCCGGTACGCGCCTACCAGCGGGTTGACCGAACCGCCGCGTCCGGAGACGCCGCGCGGCTGCCCGCCGGCGAGCGCCGAGAGCACGTCGGACGACAGCGTCCACATCGCGGTGGCGAGCAGGGACACGTCCACGACGGACCCCTCACCGGTGCGCTCGCGCCGCAGCAGCGCCCCGGCCACCCCGAACGCGAGCGCCATGGCGCCGTTGCGGTCGCCCATCGCGCCGCGCTGGCTGATCGGGTACTCGCGTTCCGGCGGCGTCAGTACGTGGGCCATCCCGCCCTGTGCCCAGAACGCGGACGAGTCGTACCCGGCCCGGTCGGCGTCGGGGCCGCGGACGCCGTAGCCATGGCCCCGTGCGTAGACGAGCCGGGGGAAGCGCCGGCCGAGTTCTTCGGCGCCGAGCCCGAGGCGGTCCAGGGCGCCGGGCCGCAGGTTGGTGAGGAACACGTCCGCCGTCTCCAGGAGTTGGTCGAGCAGCCGGCGTCCCTCCTCGTGGCGCAGGTCGAGCGCGACGGAGCGCTTGCCGCGGTTGGCGAGCGCCACCGACAGGTTCACGCCGCCGCCGTCGGTTCCGATGCGCTGGGTCGCGAGTGCCCGGTAGGGGTCGCCCTCGGGCCGCTCGACCCGGATGACGTCCGCGCCCCAGTCGGCCAGCAGGGCGCCCGCGACCGGCACGAACACCCACTGCGCCAGTTCGATCACGCGTATTCCGTCGAACGCTTCGCTCCCCATCGAGCGTCTCCCGTCCGCCGCGGTCCGAGACGACCCGGCGTAGCCACAGTAGAGGCGCGATATTTATTTTGGGAAGTGTCATTCTCGTAAATATAGAGTCGCGCTCTTGCTCGGGCCCCGGCCTCGTGTCCATGGCGTGGGGGCCCCTCGGGAGCTGGAGGCGTGGCTGGAGCGCGCGCCGGACCGTGATCGGCGGGTCGGCCGCACAGCAGTGTGGGCCGGGCATCGCCCGGCCCACACCGTTGCGTTCCGACTCTCGGGACTACTTGACGCCGGCGCCGACCAGTCCGCCCAGGCAGAACTCCCAGACCTCCTTGGCGGTGACGGGGGTGGAGTTGCCGTCGGCCGGGACACCCGGAGTCTGGGCGGTGAACATCGCGGTCTGCATCAGGAGGGCGGCGAGCCGGCGCGGCTTGGCCGTGTGCGCGTCCCCCGACTCGACGGCCTGTTCGACCAGTTGGGTGAACACGTCGAGCAGCGGGACGTGGGCCGCGGTCACTTGGGCGGGGTGGGACGCGAGCAGTTGCATGGCGAAGTCGGTGAACAGTGCGCTCTGCTCGTTCGGGCGCGGCTGCGACTCCTTGTAGAGCAGCTCCACCGCGACCCGGAGCCGCTCCAGCGGCTTCTTCTTGGCGGCGGTGGCCTTGCGGATCTCCTCGGCACACCGCGACAGCGAGTCTTCGAACAGGGCGAGCAGGAGCTCGTGTTTGCCGTCGAAGTGCTGGTAGAAGCTGCGCAACGACTGCTTCGAGCGCTCGACCACCTCCTGCACGGTGAAGTCGGTGGTCCCCTTCTCGGCGATCAGCTCTTGGGCCCCGTCCAGAAAGCGCTGGATCCGCTGCTCGGCGCGGAGCTTGGCGGCACGGGTGGACCGATCGACGGCGCGTTGACGCCAGGCGGGCGGGGTGGGTTCGTCGGGGACGGCGTCCATCTGGAGAACGATACTCCACGCATGTGAAAAGCGCGGGTCATCCCCCTACCGAATCACCCACCGCAGGGGAAGAGAGCCATGATCGCTTACGTCGGAAGGGACTGTTCTCCCTGTTTGGTGAGAATCCAATGCGAATAGATCAATCTAGATTCTCTTGTCTGAATAGTTGCTTCGCTGCAATGGAGAATGTAGTTTCCGCCGGAAGCCGAGGTACACCAGTCGAGGTACACCCCCTGAGGAGGACCGTTGCGAAGGCTACTCATCGGCGTGGTCACCGTGCTCGCGGTGCTGCTCGCAGGATGTTCCACCCGCTCGGACTCGAAGAACGCCGGCGCCGAGGAGACGGCGCCCGCCACGGCGGGCGCGTCGCCGATGGCCGGTGGTGCGGACTTCGGGACGCTGAAGGACGTGTGCGGCAGGGGTGAGGCCGGGGCCGGGGGCGCACAGGGCGTCACCGCCGACGACATCAAGACCGGCGTCTTCACCGACGTCAGCTTCAGCAGGATCCCCGACTTCGTGGACGCCGCCAAGGTGTTCACCTCCTGGTGCAACGACAACGGCGGCATCAACGGGCGCAAACTCACCCCCGTCATCCACGACGCGAAGGGCACCGAGGTGCGCCAGCGGATGCAGCAGGCCTGCAAGGAGGACTTCGCGCTGGTCGGCGGGGCGACCGGGCTCGACGGTCTCGGTGCCGAAGACCGGGTGAACTGCCTGCTCCCCGCCTTCGCCGCCCAGTCGAGCATGGCGCCCGCCGTCGGCTCCGACCTCCAGGTGATCGCCTCGGGACCGTACGCGGACTACTTCCAGTACGCCGGTCTCTACAAGTGGCTGTTGACCGAGAAGTACCCGGCGTCGGCCAAGGACGTCGGCATCATCTCCGGTGACAGCCCGGTCACCAAGACGATGTCCGAGCAGTTCAAGGAGTCCATCGCCCAACTCGGCGGCAAGGTCTCCTACACCGAGCTCTACCCCGCCACCGGAGTCTCGGACTGGACGGCGTACGCACAGTCCATCAAGAACAAGAAGGTCAAGGGCCTCGTCTTCCTCGGCGACTTCAGCTCCCTGGCCAAGCTGGAGCAGTCCCTCACCAGCCTCGACTACGCCCTCGACTGGATCGACTCCAACAGCAACTCCTACGGCGCCCCCTTCCTGAAGCTCGCCGGAGCGGCCCTGGGCACCCAGCACAACTACGCCGAACTCTTCGGCACGCACCCCCTGGAGACGTCGTCGCCCGCCGTGGACAGGATCAAGCAGCTGTACGCCGAGTACGCGCCGGACGCATCGGTCAGCTACCTGTCGCTGCGCGCCTTCTCCGCCTGGCTGCTGTTCGCCACCTCGGCCCGCGACTGCGCCGAACTGACCCGCAAGTGCGTCTACGACAACGCCACCAAAATCACCGACTGGACGGCGGGCGGGATCCAGGCGCCGTTCGACCTGTCCCATGCGCACCGGCCGGGCAAGTGCTACTCCATCGTCGAGGCGACCCCCGAGGGCTGGAAGCCGGCCGACTTCGAGCCGGACGACGGCGCCTACCGCTGTGACGCACCGACGCTGAAGTACAAGGGCAAGTACACCAAGCCCGTCACGCTCGCCGACGTCGGGAAGTCGATGTCGGATCTCAAGTGAGGCGCCCTCGCCGGCGGCCCGGCACGGAGGCGAACCCCTCCGTGCCGGGCCGCACCCCTCCCGCACCGCACGGCACGTACGTAGGGTGACAGCGCGGGAACGTTCCTTACGGCAGAAGGTGGGTGGGGCGATGGTCTCGGCGCGGCGTGAGGAGATACTCCGGGCGGCGTTGGAGGTGTTCGCCGAGCGCGGCTACCGCGGAGCGTCGATCGACGCGGTGGCGGAGCGCGCGGGGCTGACCCGGCAGGGTGTGCTGCACTACTACCCGAGCAGGAAGCGTCTGCTGTTCGCCCTGCTGCACCTGCGCGATGACCTCAACCGCCAGCACATGCACTC
Source organism: Streptomyces sp. NPDC050263 (assembly GCF_040655955.1). Taxonomy (NCBI): domain Bacteria; kingdom Bacillati; phylum Actinomycetota; class Actinomycetes; order Kitasatosporales; family Streptomycetaceae; genus Streptomyces; species Streptomyces sp. NPDC050263. The sequence continues at coordinate 17,792 of NZ_JBFAKW010000021.1, forward strand.
CGACTGGGACGACCCCGACATGCCGGCCAGGTTGGCGGAGGCGCTCGCCTTCGACCAGGGCATGCCCTCGCTCGCCCAGGTGCACAGCGTGGTGATGGCGGAGGCCGCCACCGGGCAGGAGCCGGCCCGTGGGTTCGCGCGCGAACGGTACCGCGAGCTGATCGAGACGATCACCGAGGACCTTGCGGGACGCTTCGGCGAGCGGCTGCCGAGCGGTCTGACGCCCAGCACCGCGGCCACCGCCCTGATGGCTCTCTTCGAAGGCATACAGCAGCAGTGGGTGGTCGATCGCGACGACGAGCGCTACCAGGACACCGTGCGCGACGCGCTGGCGGTGCTGCTGCTCGGCACCCAGCCGGCCCCGCCCCCCTCGCCGATGCCCGCGGCGAAGGGGTAGCGCCAGGGGGTACGAGCGCCAGGGGGTACATGTCACGGCCGCCCGAACCGCAACAGCGCGTCCCGCGCGTACGAGGCGACCGGCTCGCCGCGCTCCGTGAGGAGCCGTCCGGGGTGAAGACGGCGAGGGTGCGGTCCGTGTCGCCCTGTGTCATGGCGACGGCGTAGCGGGCGAGCGTCTGCCGGATCTCGGCCAGGTCGTCGTACGTTCTGCTGCCCGGCTCCGAGTGTCGTGGGGTCAACGGCGGTGCCGCCCATCCTGATTCGGGTGTCACGAGGTGCCACGAGATATCACGGAGTGCCGCGAGTTCGGAACGGATATGTGACATCCCGTGTCCGGATGGTTGATTCTCCGTCAATGAGAAGTTAGTTTCCACCCCTGGGAGGCGCCCACCACACCCCGCTCACGCGGGGACGGGGGAGAGCACCGAGGAGGAAATCCCGTGAATCCCGTGAATCCCGCGATACAGGTGTCATCCGCAGCCGGGCTCGCCGCGTGGCCCGTCCGAGCAGGGACGGTCGCCTGATGGAACAGTTCCTCACCTTCGGCGTGGTCGGCCTGACCAGCGCCGCGATCTACGCGATCGTCGGCAGCGGCCTCGTCCTGACGTACACGACCGCCGGCGTGTTCAACTTCGCGCACGGCGCGGCCGGCATGCTCTCCGCCTTCGCCTACTGGCAGTTGGCGTTCGGCTGGGGGTGGCCGGTGCCGCTCGCCCTCGCCTTCGTGCTCCTCGTGCTCGCGCCCGGCTTCGGGCTGCTCGTCGAGCGGGTCCTGATGCGTCCCGTGCAGTCGCTCGGGGAGGCGGAGCGGCTCGTGATGGCCGTGGCCCTGCTCACCGGCTGCATCTCCGTGGCCCGCTGGATCTGGAACCCCAGCGTCGCCCGGCCGCTGCGCCCCTTCTTCGTCGACGAGCCGGCCGTCCACCTCGGCCCCGCCGCGGTCACCGGGCACCAGATCATCACTCTGGTCGTCGCCGTGCTCGTCGCGGCGGGGCTCTGGTTCCTTCTTGCCCACACCCGCGCCGGCACCGAGATGCGGGCCTGCGTCGACGACCGTGCGCTCGCCGGGCTCACCGGGGCGTCGCCGCAGCGCGCCGCCCGGCTCGCCTGGGTGCTCGGTACCCAACTCGCCGCCATCGGCGGCATTCTGATCGCGCCGACTGTCGCCCTCGACGCCCAGCAGCTCTCCCTCCTCATCGTCTCCGCGTACACCGCCGCCGTCTTCGGTCGCCTGCGCAGCCTGCCGCTCACCTTCCTCGGCGCGCTCGTGGTCGGCTGCCTGGAGAGCTTCCTCACCGGCTATCTTCCGCAGAACGACTATCTGCCGGGGCTGCGCCTGGCCGCCCCCGCCCTGCTGCTCCTCCTCGCGCTGATCGTCTTCCCGCACCGGCGGCTCCGGGGCCGTGAGCGGCGCCTCGTCCAGGTGCCGCTGCCCACCGCGCGAGGAACGCTTGTGTTCGCCGGAAGCGTGCTGCTGTTCGCCGTGTTCCTGGTGACCGTCCTGGACAGCGAGGGACTCATCTCGTACGGGCCGCTGTTCGCGCTCGGTGTCGTCGCCCTCTCCTACGTGCCGCTGGCCGGATACGCGGGGCAGATCTCGCTGTGCCAGCTGAGCATCGCCGGCATCGGCGCGATCGTGTGGGGGCACCTCGGCGGGCAGGGGCAGTTGTGGGCGCTGCCGGTCGCGGTGCTGGTCGCCGCCGCGGTCGGCGCTCTCATCGCGGTGCCCGCGCTGCGGCTGTCCGGCATCTATCTCGCTCTGGGCACCGCCGCGTTCGCCGTCGTCCTCGACCGATGGGTGTTCACCCTGCCGTCCTTCGAGATCCTCGGTGTCCGCGTCGCCCTGTTCGACCAGGGCTCCGTCGAGGTGCACGGGCCCGTTCTCTTCGGCTGGCAGCTCGCATCGGATCGCGAACTCCTGCTGTTCTCCGCCGTCATGCTCGCCCTGATGTCGCTCGCCGTGGCCTGGCTGAGGCGCGGCAGATTCGGCCGCGCGCTGATCGCACTGCGAGACAGCGAGGCCGCCTACGCCACGCTCGGAGGCAGACCGCTGGCTGCCAAGGTCGCCGTGTTCGCGCTGTCCGCCGCGATCGCCGGACTCGGCGGGGCCCTGTACGGCATGGTCCAACGCACGATCACCGCAGAGCAGTTCAACCTGGTCGCGAACCTGCCGGTGTTCCTGATCGCCGTCATCGGCGGCCTCGGCGCGGTCGGCACCGGCCTGTTCACCGGCGTGTCGTACCTGGTGCCGCCCCAACTGCTCGGCCACTTCGGCGACTGGGCCCACGACGCGTCGACCCTGCTGATCGCACTCGCCGGAATGGGCCTCGCGCAGAGCCCCGGCGGCATCGTGCCGCAGATGCGCGGCGAATGGACCGTGCTGGCGCGCGACCGGCTGCTGTTCCCCGTCGCCGGAGCCGTGCTCGCCCTGCTGTGGGCCCTGTACGCGGCCCACCTGATCGGCGGCGCGCTGTTCCTCGTCACCGCGACCGTCGCCGCGACCGCACTGCGCGTCCGGGCCGCCGCACGGCAGGCCGGACCGCGCCTCGAACCCGACCCCGTCGAATGGTGGGGCATCCGCCGGCCGTGGCGGACCCAGGACCGGGAGGTGATCGCCCGTGGTATCGCTGCGAGCTGACGGCGTGACCGTCGTGTTCGGCGGGAACCGGGCCCTGGACGACGCCGGATTCGAAGCCGAGGCAGGCCGCATCACCGGCCTCATCGGCCCCAACGGGGCAGGAAAATCCACCCTGTTCGACGTCGTCTCCGGACTGCGCAGGCCCCAGTCGGGCGTCGTCACCCTCGACGGCGAGGACATCACCCGCGCCACCCCCGCCCAGCGCGCCCGGCGCGGCATGGCCCGTACCTTCCAGCGCCTGGAACTGTTCGGGCGGCTCACCGTCCGCGACAACCTCCTCGTCGCCGCCGAACTCGGTTCCCACGGACGCGAGTCGGCCCGTACCGCCGACCGCGTCCTGGAATCCATCGGCCTGGCCGCCGTTGCCGACACCGCCGCCGACGCGCTGCCCACCGGCGCCGCCCGCCTCCTGGAAGTCGGCCGGGCCCTGGCCGGACGGCCCCGCGTCCTCCTCCTCGACGAACCCGCCGCGGGACAGGACGCCGACGAGACCCGCGGGTTCGCCGCCCTGCTGCGCGACGTCGCCGCCGACGGCTGCGCGGTCGTCCTCGTCGAACACGACATGGGCCTGGTGATGAGCGTCTGCGACCAGGTGTACGTCCTCGACCTCGGCAAGATCGTGGCCTGCGGGCCGCCCGCGGACATCCAGCAGGACCAGACGGTCCTGGCCGCCTATCTGGGGGAGGCCTGAGCAGTATGCCCTTGCTCGAACTACGCGGGGTCCAAGCCGCCTACGACCGCATCACCGTGCTGCACGGCGTCGACCTGAGCGTCGCCGCGGGACAGGTCGTCGCGTTGCTCGGACCCAACGGCGCCGGCAAGACGACAACCCTGAACGTGGCGGCCGGAGCCCATCTGCCCAGCGCCGGGAGCCTGCTGCTCGGGGGCCGCGACGTCACAGGCGCCCACCCGCGGGATCTCGCCCGGAGCGGGGTCTGCCTGATCCCGGAGGGGCGGGGCATCTTCCCCAACCTCTCCGTGCGCGACAACCTCCGCATGATGACCTTCACCGGCCGCGACCGGGCCGAGATCGAGGAGATCGCCTACGCGCGCTTCCCGGTTCTCGGCGAGCGCACGCGCCAGGCGGCCGGCACCCTCTCCGGCGGAGAGCAACAGATGCTCGCACTCGCCCGCGGTCTGGCCACCGACCCCGCCGTGCTGCTCCTGGACGAACTGTCCATGGGGCTCGCCCCACTGGTCGTCGGGCAGCTGTACGAACACGTCGCGGAACTGGCCCGGCAGGGCGTCGCGATCCTGGTCGTCGAGCAGTTCGCCACCGCTGTCCTCAAGATCGCCGACCATGCGGCCGTCCTGGTGCGTGGCAGCGTCCAGTGGCAGGGCCACCCCGACAACTCCCTGCACGCCGAACTGTCCTCCTACTACCTGGGGAGTGCCGCATGACACCGCAATCCGCCACCTCCACCGCCACGTCAACCTCTACGTCCGCCTCCGCCTCCGCCTCCACCGACGAGACGCCTCACCGCGCCGACCGGTTCGTCCGAGACCTGGCCGCACTGAAGATTCCCGACCCGGCCGCCGCCCGCCACGGCCTGTGGCTGCGGGCGGGCGGCGTCCTGCTCCTCGCGGGCCTCGTCCTGGGCGTGCTCGCCTACCCCCTCGCGCACGCCACCGACGATCCCCTCGCCCAGCGTGACGCGCTCGCCATCGGCCTGACGGGAGTGGTGTGCGCGGTCGTGGGCGGCGTGGTGTACCTGCGCTACTCGCTCACCGGGTTCCTGCGGTTCTGGCTGGCCCGCCAGTCCTACGACCTGTCGGCCCTGGGGGACCGGCTCGCGGACGGCACGGACGTGGACGGGGTCAAGGCGGACGGCACGAAGGCGGACGGCACGAAGGTGGACGGGGTCAAGGTGGCTCCGCGTCCCTGAGACCTCCACGGCAGCAGTCCCGGGGCGCTGAACGGGGGCGCGGCGCGTCAGCGCCCCCGGTACGTACGCTCGGACCGTGTACCCGCCGTCGACCGCCGGACTCCGGTGGTCCCGGAGGTGAACATGAATCCGGATGCGTTGTTCTTGAACCGGCGTCGTGGCCGGTCACCCGGCCGGTCGGCGCTACCTCGCCCGGTCGGCGCTACCTCGCCCGGTCGAGCACATTCGTCGCCAGCTTGATGTGTGCCGCGTCCACGAGGCGGCCGTCGTGTCCGATCGCGCCCGTGCCCTCGGCCTCGGCGCTGCGGTAGCGCGCGATGATGTCCTCGGCGGCGGCGACCTCCGCCTTGGTCGGCGTGAACACCTCGTTGGCCAAGGGGACTTGACTGGGATGGATGGCCCACTTGCCGTCGAAGCCGAGCAGGGCGGCCTGTCCGGCGGACGCGCGGTAGGCGTCCGGTTCGCCGTACGCCGGGAACGGCGCGTCGACGGCGGCGATGCCGGCGGCCCGGGCCGCGGTGAGCACCTGGGCGCGGGCGAAGTGCCAGAAGTCGCCCGGATAAGGGCCGAGCGGGTCGAAGTTGCCGTCGACGCGGGCCCGGAGGGAGACCGAGAGGTCACCCGCACCGAAGATCAGCGCCTCCACGCGGGGGCTGGCGCGGGCGATCTCCAGGGCGTTCGCGAGCCCTTCCGCCTCCTCGATGAGCACCTCCAGGGCGATCCGCCGGCGCAGGCGCAGCTTCTGCTCCAGCTGGGAGAGCAGGACGTCGACCCACCAGACGTCACGCGCGGTCCGCACCTTCGGCACGATCACCACGTCCAGCGCGTCCCGTGCCCCCGTGACGACCTCGATGAGGTCGTCGTGGCACCAGGGGGTGTCCAGGCCGTTCACGCGGACCGCGCGCAGCGTGGTGCCCCAGTCCTGTTCGGTGAGGGCCGTGACGGCGATGGCCCGGGCGGATTCCTTGACCGCGGGCGCACACGCGTCCTCCAGGTCGAGGAAGACCAGATCGGCGCCGGAGGACGGGGCCCTGGCGCACATGCGTTCGCTGCTCGCGGGCGTGGCCAGTTCGGAGCGGCGGGGCCGGTGTGTGTGCGTACCCATCAGATCGTCCCTTCGGCGCGCAGTTCGTCGAGCTTGTCCGGGGAGAGGCCGAGCAGTCCTCCGTAGACGGCGTCGTTGTCGGCGCCCAGCCCTCTTCCGAGGTGGCCGACGCGGCCCGGGGTCTCGCTCAGGCGGGCCACCGGCGCCTGGACGGTGACCTGTTCGAAGTCGGGGTCCGGGACCTGGAGAAACGTCCCGCGGGCCCGCAGGTGTTCGTCCGCGAGCAGCGCCGGGGCGTCGTACACCGCGGCCGCGGTCGCCTCGGCCGCCTCGAACGTGGTCAGCGCCTCGTCCAGCGTGTGGCGGCCGACCCACTCCGCCACTGCCTCGTCGACCTCGGCCGCCCGCTCCTGACGCCGTACGGGGTCCATGTATGCGGGGTTCTCCGCCATGTCCGCGCGGCCGACGGCACGGAAGACGCGCGCGGCGATGCTGGGTGAGGCGCTGGACACGGCCAGCCACCGGCCGTCGGCGGTGCGGTAGGTGTTGCGCGGGGCGCTGGCCGGCAGCATGTTGCCCGACCTGCCCTTGACCACGCCGAGCTGGTCGTACGCCAGCGTTGCGGACTCCAGGAGCCGGGTGAGCGGTTCGACGAGGCTGACGTCGACCAGCTGCCCTTGCGCCCCGTGCACGTCACGGTGGTAGAGCGCCATCATCACGGCGTACGTCGCCGCGATGCCGGCCACCCCGTCGGCGAGCATGAACGGCGGCAGCGTGGGCGGTCCGTCCGCCTGGCCCGTCTGGTGCGCGAAGCCGCTCATCGCCTCGGCGAGCGTGCCGTAGCCGGGGCGGTCGCTCTTCGGGCCGCCGGCCCCGTAACCGGTGATGTGGGCCATCACGATGTGCGGGTGTGCCGCGTGGACGGACTCGTAGTCCAGACCCCAACGGGCCAGCGCGCTGGGCCTGTTGCCCGCCACCAGGACGTCGCTCACCTCCAGGAGCCGATGCAGGAGGTCCTGGCCCGCGGGGGTGCGCAGGTCGAGCGTCGTGCACCGCTTGTTGCGGCCGATGCTCTTCCACAGCAGGCCGATGCCGTCTCGGCGGTCGCCCCAGGTGCGCATCGGGTCGCCGGAACCCGGCTGTTCCACCTTGACGACCTCCGCGCCGAACTCGCCGAGCGTCGTCGCCACGGTGGGGCCCGCGGCGAGGGTGGCGATCTCCACCACGCGCAGACCGTGCAGAGGACCTTGGGTCATGGTCGCCTCCTCAGTTCCCGGTGAGCCGCGCGACGACGGGCGCGAAGCGCTCCGCCTCGTTCTGCTGCACGGTGATGTAGTTGGCCCCGAACCGTTCGCGTCGTTCCCGGAGGCGGTCGACCACCTCGTCCTGCGTGCCGATCAGCACGTTCGGGTGGTCGAGCAGGCCGTCGGGCGAAACGCCCAGGGTGCGCGCGACGCGTTCGGCGGTGGACGCGGCGTCGTCGGTGATCCTGGCGAAGAACGGCGAACTCTCCACCTCCAGGACCGAGATGCGCCTCCCCGCCGCGTCCCGCACCAGGCCGTAACGGTGCTCGGCCTCCTCGGTGGGCGCGCGGCCCGCGTCGTTGCGGGCGTCGAACGGCACGTTCGCGAGGCTGACGATGTCGGCCTCGCGCGCCGCCAACGACAGGACGCGGCGCCGGGAGCCGCCGATCATGATCGGCGGACGCGGGCGCTGCACCGGCAGCGGCAGCCCCGAGTGGCCGACCGCGGTCACATGCTCGCCCCTCAGCTCCAGCGGCTCACCGCCCCACTGGGCCTTGACCAGCGCGACGACCTCGCTGAGCTTGTCCACGCGCCGCCCCGCGGACGCGAACTCCAGGCCCATGGCGTGGTATTCGGGCTCGCTCCAGCCGGCGCCGATGCCGAATTCGAGGCGTCCGTCGGAGAGCAGGTCGATCGTCGCGGCCTCCTTCGCGAGGACGCCCGGCACGTGGTAGTCGACGCAGAACACCCGGCAGCCGACCCGGAGCGTGTCCGTCACCGCCGCGGCCGTGGCCAGCGCGGCCACGGGCGCCAGATGCTGCGCCGGCCAACGGGCCTCGCGCTGTGCGGGACCCGGGCCGAGGTAGTGGTCGGCCAGAAAGAGCGTGCTGTAGCCGAGATCCTGCACGGAGCGCGCGGTGTCGCGCCATTCCTTCGCGGATGTTGCCTTCGTCGCCTGGACGGCGAACCTAAATGGCTGCAGACTTGTCACGCAACTCAAGATAACTGTCCTGCAGTTGGGGCGCCATGCCCTGGCGGCGACGAACGGGAGGACGCCGTGGTCAAGCGCGCACGCTTCGCCGAGTACCAGGACCGGTACCGCAACTACCGCTTCGAACTGAGCGAGGAGGGGATTCTGTTGATGCAGTGCCACACCGAGGGCGAGAGCCTGGTGTGGGACTGGAAGGCGCACGACGACATGGCCGACGCCTTCGCCGACGTGGCGGGAGACCGCGAGATCAAGGTGCTCATCCACACCGGCACGGGAGCCAACTACAACGCGGACTGGGGCCGGTTGCCGAACGGCGAACTGCCCGAGACGCCGATGTACGACGCCATGCCGGGCGTCCGCGGACTGCGCAAACTCGACGAGAAGGCCTGGTACAACCGCAACCTGATGTGGAACGTCCTCGACGTCGACGTCCCGATGATCAGTGTGGTCAACGGCCCGTGCAACATCCACTCCGAGGTCCCGCTGATGGGTGACATCGTGCTGGCCTCCGAGGACGCGTACTTCCAGGACGTGTCGCACTTTCCGCGCGGTCAGGTCCCGGGCGACGGGCAGCACGTCATCTGGCCCTTCCTGGTCGGCCGCCAGCGCGCCAGCTATCTGCTCCTGACCGGCAAGAAGCTCGGCGCACAGGAGGCCAGGGAGTGGGGCGCGGTCGCCGAGGTGCACGCCAAGGACGCGGTTCTGGACCGGGCCTGGGAGCTGGCGCGCGAGCTCGCCAAGCGCCCGTACCTGGTCCTGCGCTACACCCGGCAGCTCTTCACGCAGAACCTCAAGCGTGCCTTCCTCGACGAACTCGGCCACGGACTCGGCCGTGAGACGTACGCCCAGCAGGAGTTCTTCCCGTTCGGTGGTGGCATGGCCCCCCTCGACCGGGCCTACGACGACGAGCCGTGGACCTGAGCGGTTCACAAATAGACGACAGCTTTATGGCGCATCGGCATGAAACTGAATAATGTTGATGCACGGTGACGATCGAACCGAGAGGGCATGGTCCATGACGGAACTTCAGGAACGACTGGCCACCGGCAAAGGCAAGTTCACGCCGGACTACCCGGAGCTCGGCACCGGGCCGGTCTCGTACGAGGACTGCATATCGCCCGAGTTCTTCGAGGCGGAGCGCGCGGCGGTCTTCGAGCGGTCCTGGCTCTACGTCGGCCGCTCCGAGCAGGTGGAGCGGCGCGGCGCGTACTTCACCCGGGAACTCCCCGGCGGCCTCGCCTCGCTCGTGGTGACCCGCGGCGCCGACGGCCAGGTGCACGCGTTCCACAACGTCTGCGCGCACCGCGGCAACAAGGTCGTCTGGCAGGAGCATCCGCAGGAGGAGAGCGCGGGCCTGTGCCGGCAGTTCCACTGCAAGTACCACGGCTGGCGCTACGGACTCGACGGGCAGGTCACGCACGTCACGAACGAGCAGGAGTTCTTCGACCTCGACAAGAAGCGGCTGCGGATGCCGGCGGTGCACTGCGAGGAGTTCGCCGGGTTCGTGTTCGTGAACCTCGCCGAAGACCCGGTGCCGCTGCGCAGCTACCTCGGCGAGCGCCTCCTCGAACTGGAGCAGTACCCGTTCGAGAAGATGACGCAGCGCTACGGCTTCCGCGCCCACATCAAGGGGAACTGGAAGCTCGCCGTGGACTCGGTGTGCGAGTGGTACCACCCGCCGTACGTGCACGCCCGGTTCATCGACAAGGACGTCGCCAAGGCCGAGAAGATGGTGCCGCCCGTCGACTCCTACCACTACGACCTGTTCACCCCGCACATGCTCACCTCCGTGCCGGGACCGCCGCCGCTGCCGCCCCGCGAGCCCGGCGCGCTCGGCCCCGCGTCCAACGACCAGAAGTGGGTCTACCGCCTCTTCCGCGCCGGCCTGTTCGGCCCCGACGACGTGCCCGACCTCGGCCCGCTGCCCGAGTTCCTGAACAAGGGGCGGATCAAGTCCTGGGGCAACGACCAGTTCTGGCTCTTCCCCAACCTCTCCGTGCAGATCTGGGCCCGCGGCTTCTACATCACGTACACGTACTGGCCCGAGAGCGTCGACTCGCACATCTACGACATCGACCTGTACTTCGTGCCGCCGAAGAACGCCCAGGACCGCCTGGCGCAGGAACTCGTCGTCGACAGCACCATCGAGTTCGCCATGCAGGACGTGAACACCATCGAGGCCACCCACTCCGGCCTCAAGAGCCGCGCCAACACGGAGTTCCACCTCAGCGACCAGGAGCTCCTCATCCGGCACTTCCACAAGACCGTCCGCGACACCGTCGCCGCTCACAAGGAGGCGTGATGACCACCACCGAACGGCTCCTGCCCGCGGGATTCACCGAGCTCGAACCGTACGTCGCCGACTGGGCGAAGCCCACCCGCCAGGAGCGCTACGACATGCGCCTGGCGAAGAACATGACGGAACTCGGCGCGTTCTACGACGCGATCGCGCCGCGTGCCGAGGAGGCCATCGCGCACCTCGACGGCCTGGACCTGGACGCCCTGCCCGAGCCCGAACTGCGGCTGCTGCGCCTGTTGTTCTCGTTGATCCTCGTCTCGTACGCGGTCAACGTGTTCGAGCAGCCGAGCATCCCCGACGCGGGCGCGGCGTTCTTCGACACCCTCGTCGAACCAGCCGTGTGAGCAGGGCCCGCAGCGGCGCGGCTACGCTCACGCGGATGAACGCGCAGACACTCGCCGATGTCGACCTGCCGCGGGCCCAGGTCGGCGCCAACCCCCAGCATCTGATTCTCGGCCTGTTCACCGACCACTGGTCCGCGACCGGCGAACCCCTGCCGTCCGCCGCCCTGGTGGTGCTCCTGGGCGACTTCGGCATCACCCCGGTCAGCGCACGTGCGGCCATCGGCCGGCTTGCGCGCCGGGGGGTTCTGGAGGCGGACAAGCGCGGACGACGCACGTACTACCGGATGACCCCGGGCACCGCTCGCGTCCTGGAACAGACGCAGCGGCGCATGATGGAGTTCGGTGCTCCGGACCGGCCCTGGGACGGCCTGTGGACCACTGTGGTCTTCTCCGTCCCCGACGAACAGCGCGACCTGCGCCACGTCATCCGCCAGCGGCTGCGTTTCCTCGGCTACGCCGCCGTGTTCGACGGCGTATGGATGTCGCCGCGCGCCGACCACGAACAGACCGCCGAACTCCTGGAAAGCGTCGGTGTGCGCAGCGCCACCGTGCTGCGCTCCACCCTCACCCACACCCAGGGCGACGGCGACCCGCTGACCGCCTGGGACCTGGACGCCATCGGCGCCGCGTACACCGGGTTCATCTCGCGGTACGGCGACCTCGCGAGCCGGACGGCCGCCGGGCAGGTGGGCTCCGCCGAAGCCCTGACCGCGCGGATCGAGGTCAAGGAGGAGTGGCTGCGGATGGTCAGCACCGACCCGGAACTGCCCGCCAACCTGCTGCCCGGCGACTGGCCGGGCCATCGGGCGCGCGCCGTGTTCGTCCAGATCTACGACACGTTGGGGCCGCTCGCCGAGGTCCGGGTCCGCCAGATCATCGCCGAGCAGGACCCGGACCTCGCCGGCCAGGCCAACCACCGCACCACGGCCCACGCCACGTCTCCGCAGGGAGCGGGTACCACCGACTGACCTCAAGGAGTCCCATGACCAGTGCAGCGGGCAGTCTCGCCGGGAAGGTCGCCGTCGTCACCGGCGCCGGATCGGGCATCGGCAGGGCCACCGCCCTGCTGTTCGCCGAGGAGGGCGCCAAGGTCGTCTGCGCCGACCGCAGCGGCGAACAGCACGCTGTCGCCAAGGAGATCGGGGACGGCGCCGCCGTGGCCGTGGATGTCGACGTGGCGGTCGCCGCCGACGTCCGGCGCATGATCGGCGCGGCCGAGGAACGCTTCGGCCGTCTGGACGTGCTGTTCAACAACGCCGGATTCGGCGGCCCCCGCAAACCCCTCGCGGAACAGGACGAGGCCACCTTCGACGACGTGATCGCGGTCAACCTCAAAGGCGTCTTCCTGGGCATGAAGTACGGAATCACCTCCATGCTCCGCACCGGAGGCGGCTCGATCGTGAACACCGCCTCCTCCGCGGCCCTCACCGGCTGGAAGAAGCACTCCGTCTACGCGGCGGCCAAGGGCGGCGTCGTCCAGCTGACCAAGTGCGCCGCGCTCGACTACGCGACCCAGGGCATCCGGGTCAACGCCGTCTGCCCCGGCATGACATGGACCGGGCTCGCCGGGGCCGACGCGGACAACCCCCTCCCACCGCCCGACACGGTGCTCAAGGTCCAGCCCATGCACCGCTGGGGCCTGCCGTCCGAACTGGCCGCCGCCGTGCTCTTCCTCGCCGGCGACGCCTCGTCGTTCGTGACGGGGGTGGCGCTGCCGGTCGACGGCGGCTACGTCATCTGACCCGGGCCTCCCCGCGGCACCCAGTTCGGGTCCCGCTTCTCCATGAACGCCCGCATGCCCTCGCGTGGTTCGGACGACTCCTCCAGCGCCCAGAACATCGTCTGGTGGTCGATGACCCCGTACCGCTCGTTGAGCATGCGCTTGACGTGCATCCGGGCCGTCGGCGCGGTCCGCAGGATCTCGCGGGCCGCCTCCAGGGCCGCCGCGCGCAGCGTGTCGTGCGGCACCACGCGTGCGATCAGGCCGAGGCGCCGAGCCTCGGCCGCGTCGAAGCGGCGCGCCGACAGGAGCAGGTCACGGGCGACCGCCACGCCCACATGGGCGGGCAGGACGGCCGCGAACGTGGCGTCCGGGATGCCCCGCAGCAGCTCCGGCACCCGGAACGTCGCCCGGTCACTGGCGACCGCGATGTCGGCCATCATCGCGATCAGCAGCCCGCCGGCCTGGCAGATGCCGTTCACGGCGGCGATCACCGGGGCCCGGCTCTCCCGGATGGCGGTGAACGGAAGGAACTCGTGACCGATGTCCGGGGGTGCGCCGTCGCCCTCCTGGGAGCGGCCGCCCAGGTCCCCGCCCGGAGCGAACACGTCCCCCGTGCCCGTGATGATCAGCGCGGCCAGCTCCGGATCGGCGTTGACGAGGCGCACCGCCCGCTTGATGCCGAAGTACATCGCCGGAGTCAGCGCGTTGCGCGCCTTCGGCCGGTCGATGCGGCACCAGGCGATGACGCCGTCCCGTTCGAAGCGCAGTCCGGCCGTGCCCAGATCGTCTTCCACGCCCGCCCCTTCGATCTCGCGTGGTGTTCAGGTGACCGCGCCCGCCTCCTTCAGGGCGAGGATGCGCTCCCAGTCCATGCCGAGTTCGAGCAGGATCTGTTCGGTGTGGGCGGCGAACTCCGGCGCGGGTTCGAGGTCGAGTGGTTCGGTGTCGAACTGCACGGGACTCGCGGCCAGTTCGAGGTCCCCGGCCCGTGTGACGTACTTGTTGGCGCGCACCTGTACGTCGTCGCCGACCTGGACGGAGTCCTGCACCGGAGCCCAGGGCCCGGACAGGGTGACGAAGCGTTCGGCCCACTCCGCCAGCGGCCGGGCGGCGATGGCCTCGCGCAGCAGCTCCACCCCCTCCTCCACGTGCTCGGCGATGAGTTCGGCGGTCGCGAAGCGCGGGTCGTCGGCGAGGTCCGGCCGGTCGACGTGCCGGCACACGTCCGCCCAGTACTTCTGCGGCTGCAGCATCACCAGGGACACATGCCGGTCGTCGGCCGTGCGGTAGATGCCGCTGAGCGGGTTCGCCATCGCGTTGGGGCCGCCCGGCCGTGCCATCACCCACGGCTTCTTCTGCGCGCGGGCCAGGGCGATGCCGTGCCCCATCGCCCACACGCCGCTGCCGAGCAGGGACACATCCACGACAGAGCCCTCGCCCGTACGCTCCCGGCGCAGCAGCGCGGCCGCGACGCCGCCCGCGAGGTTCGTCCCGGAGATGGTGTCCCCGTACGCGGGCACCGGCGGCGAGAGTATGCCCTCCATGCCTTCCGGGGTGATGCTGGCCGCCGTCGACGAACGCGCCCAGAAGGCGGTCATGTCGTAGCCGCCCTTGCCGGACTCCGGACCGCTGGGGCCGAACGCGCTGCCGCGGGCGTACACGATGTCCGCCCTGATCGTGCGGATGTCCTCGGGCTCGATGCCGAAGCGGCGGCGCGCCGCGGGCAGGAAACTGGTCAGGAACACATCGGCGCCGGCGACCAGTTCGCGCAGCACCGCCATGCCCTCCGGTTTGGAGATGTCCAGGCCCAGGCTGCGCTTTCCGCGGTTGGCGTGCTCGATGTTGGGGTTCGGGTCGCCCTCCTCGACGACGAAGGCGCCCGTGCGCCGCAGGCCGCGCTGCGGGTCCCCGTGCACGGCGTGCTCGATCTTGACGACGTCCGCGCCCCAGTCGGCGAGCACGGCACCGGCCGAGGGCACGAAACCGTACATCGCGACCTCGATGACCCTGATTCCCTCAAGAGGCTTCACTTCGCCACCGCCCCGAACGTCTTGGTCTCCAGGAACTCCGCGAGCCCTTCGAGCCCGTACTCGCGGCCGACCCCCGACTGCTTGTAGCCGCCGAAGGGGCTGTCCGGTGCGAAGTAGTTGCCGCCGTTGATGCTGAACGTGCCGCTGCGGATGCGCCGCGCCACGTTCACCGCCCGCTCCTCGGACGCGGAGAACACGGCACCGGACAGGCCGTAGACGGAGTTGTTGGCGATGCGTACGGCGTCGGCGGCGTCGTCATGGTTGTCTTCGGCGTCGTACGCGATGACGGACAGGACCGGCCCGAAGACCTCCTCCTGCGCGATCTCGCTGTCCGGGTCGACCCCGGCCAGGAGCGTGGGCCGGTAGAAGAAGCCGGGGTTCGTCCGCTCGCCGCCGCAGACCAGCTTCGCCCCGTCGGCCACGGCGCGCCGCACCATGGCGTCCACCTTGTCGCGCTGGCGCTCGCTGATGAGCGGTCCCATGTACGTGGTCGGGTCGGTGGGGTCGCCGACCGGGATGCGGGACAGGGCCTGCGCGACCGTCTCGACGACCTCGTCATGCCGCTCACGTGGCACCAGGAGGCGGGTGCAGATCGCGCAGCCCTGCCCGGCGTGGCTGCAGGACATGTACGCCGCCGTCATCGACGCGGTCTGGAAGTCGGCGTCGTCGAGGAGCACCATGGCGGACTTGCCGCCGAGTTCGAGGAAGACGCGTTTGACCGTTCCGGACGCGGCGGCCATGATGCGCCGTCCCGTGGCGGTCGAGCCGGTGAACGTGACCACGTCGACGTCCGGGTGGGTGGTCAGCACCTCGCCGGCCGCCGCGCCCGAGGAGGACAGGATGTTGACGACGCCGGCCGGGATGTCGGTGTGCTCGGCGATCAGTTCTCCGAGCGCCAGGGTGACCAGCGGGGTGTCCGGAGCGCCCTTGAGGACGACGGTGCAGCCCGCGGCGAGGGCGGGGGTGATCTTCCCCAGGGCGATCTGGTTCGGGTAGTTGTACGGGATGATCGCCGACACCACCCCGGCCGCCTCCTTCTCGACCCAGCGGCGGTGCCGCGCGCCGCGGGCCTCGACGACCCCGAGATCGCGGCTGAACTCGTAGGCCGGGAGCAGGTCGGCGTACCAGCGGACGACGCCGATCGGCTCCTCCAGTTGGGGGCCCGCGGTGAGTTGGTACGGGGCGCCGACCTCCGCGACGGTCAGGGCCCGCAGTTCCTCCTTGTGCGCGACGAGTGTGCGGTGCAACTGGTCGAGACAGTGCGCGCGGAAGTCGCGGTCGGTGGCCCAGGCGGTGGTGTCGAAGGCCCGGCGGGCGGCGGCGACGGCGGCCTCGGCCTCGGCGGGGCCCGCGTCGGGGGCATGGCCGATGACGGCGCCCGTTGCCGGGTTGAGGGAGGCGAACGTGGTCGTGGCGGTGGTGAGTCGGCCGTCTATCAGAAGCCGCCGGTCGGGGGCTGTGTCGGTCATCTGCTGTGCGCCTCCTGCGAAGCTGCCGCGAAAGTGAACGGTCATGAAGCAAAGGGGAGTTCAGGCAGGTTCTGCTGCTCGGGGATCCGTCTCGAAATCCCGTGACATGGGTACGGGTCACTCCTTTCCGGCGTCGAGTGCGTCGAGTGCGTCGAGCGGAGCGCCCATCCGCTCCAGGGCGACACGGGCCTGTGTGAGCACCGCCTCGGCGGGGGCGCCGTCGACGAGGGCCCCCATCAGCCGGACGTCCTTGCCGAGCAGCCCGCCCGCCTTGGAGCCCAGGAGCGCCGGATCACAGCCCGACGCGGCGAGCCGGCCGAGCGCGAAGCTGGCGGCGCTGCCGTGGCCCGCGACCTCGGCGAAGCGCTCCGGCTCGACGCCGAGTTGTCGCCCCAGTGCCAGGGCGCTGGCGGCGATCCCGAAGTTGGCGGTGAACAGTGTGTTGTTGAGGAGCTTGGTGACCTGTCCCGCGCCGAGCGGCCCCAGGTGCACGACAGGGTCGCCGTACGTCTCGAAGACCGGGCGGCAGCGCTCCACCGCCTCGCTGTCGCCGCCCGCCATGACGAGCAGCTTTCCCGCGGCCGCCGCCGGACCGCCGCCGCTGACCGGGGCATCCACGACCTGCGCGCCCCGCTCGGCGGCGAGCGCGCCCAGGCGGCGGCAGGTGTCGGGGTGGACGGTGCTGTGCACGGCGAGCACGGAGCCGGGGCGCAGACCCGCCATGACGCCGGACGGACCGAGGACCACCGCCTCGACATCGGCGTCCGCCACCACGCACACGCCCACCACATCGCAGACGGCCGCCAACTCGGCCGGTGTGGGGGCGAGTTCGGCCCTCGTGCCGGCGAACGCCTTCAGGGACGCCGGGCTGCGCGCCCACAGTGTCAGGGGGAGCCCGGCGTCCAGGATGCGCTGGGCCATGGGGGCGCCCTGACTGCCCAGGCCGATGAATCCGGCGTGTGTCACAAGACCTCCAACGGAAGGGTTTCCTCAGGCCAGTTCGGACGTCTGAGGCTCAGGTTTCCCGGGCCTCCCGGCCTTTCGGGCCTCTCGGGCCTCTCGGGCTTCTTGGGCCGCCAGAAGGTGGCGAGCAGCCCACCCGTCGCCGCGACGCCGACCCCGAGCGCGACGGCGCCGCCGGTCCAGCGGCGAGCAACACCCCGGCGCCGATCTCCGTGAGTACGCTCATCCACGCCTGCAGCCGCCCGTTGCGCAGCCCCAGGCTCTCGAACCAGCCCGCGGTGCCCGCGATGCGCCCGCCACCGCGCCAGTGGTTCAGGCCGTGCACGGCCATCGTCGCGCCGATCACCAGGCGCAGCAGGAGCACGGCGAACGCCTCGGCCCCACTCATGCGACCTCTCCTTCCGCCGTGTCAGCCCTGTCAGCCCCGTCACCCTCGTCGCGTTCGCGCAGGACCGCGCACTCCTCGGCGAACGCGAGGACCCGCAGGTGATAGCTGCGGGCGGCGAACCCCAGGCTCAGGTTGTGGCCGCAGCAGGCCTGTTCGTTGGGCCGGACGCGGGGCGACGCGGTGAAGAGCGCGGTGACCTCGGCCAGCGCCGCGGGCCCCGACTCCCAGACGCCCTCGTGGTCGCCGAGGCTGAACTGCACCGGAATCCGTACCTCGGCGGCGAGCCGGGCGAAGTCGCGCTCCACCCAGGTGCGCGCGGGCCCCTCGTAGGCGGGGGAGCCCGAGGCGACGTACGGGGTGTTCCACACGTCCCGCGCGTACAGTTCGGCCGGCCCCCACAGCGTCGCGCGGGTGCCGGCCGGGCGTCGGCCGTGGCGTCGGTGGGCCACGCCGGCCTCTTCCAGAGCGCGGATGGTGTCGGGCTGGTGCCGCAGGCCGGTGCCTGCGATCTCCAGGCCGAGCAGCCGGCGCCCTCGGGGGTCGGCCGCCATGCGCATCGCGAGCTCGCAGCCCGCCGAGTGCGCGGCCAGAAACACGGCTGGGCGGCCGGGAAGCTGGTCCAGGAAGCACTCGAGCGCCGCGTATGCGGTATCGAGGCGCCGCTGTGGATCGCGGTAGTGCTCGGCATGGGGTGCGGAGATGCCGTAGCCGGGCCGGTCCATGGCGACGACGGCGTAGCCGAGTGCGGCTCCGGCCCGCAGCAGGGACAGTTCGGGCCGGCCGGGGCAGTCGAAGTACAGCGAGGTGGTGCCGCCGCCGTGCAGGGCGAGGATCACCGCGCGGGGCGATGCCGCCGAGCAGATGCGTGCGGACAGCGGGAAGCCGTCGACCCGGACGGTCGCGGTGCGCACGCTCGGCGCGGCGCCGCCGCCGAGGGCCGCCTCCAGGCGGCCGGGCGCCGTCATGCGTCCGCTCGCAGCAGCATGACACCGCTCGGTGTGAGGCCGCCCGTGGCGACCACCGCGGTGCGGGCGCCGCCGATCTGCCGGGCGCCGCCCTCGCCGCGCAACTGGGTGATCGCCTCGCGGACCAGGCCCATGCCGTGGGTGCGTCCGTGCGAGAGCTGCCCGCCGTGCGGATTGACAGGCAGTGACCCGTCGCGGGCGATGTTCTTGCCGCCGTCCAGGAAGTCCTTGGCCTCGCCGATGCCGCAGAAGCCCAACGCCTCTATCCAGGAAAGGCAGTTCATGGTGAAGCCGTCGTACAGCAGCGCCACGTCGACGTCGGCGGGGCGCAGCTCGGTGCGGGTCCACAGGTGGGCGGCCTGCCCGAGCACCTGTGGCTCGTGCGTGGAGGTCGACTGGTCCCATTCGAGGCGCTCGACCAGCTGGGTGCCCACCGCCTCCACGAGCACGGGCGGCTTCGGCAGCTCGCGCGCGGCGTCCACGGCCGAGACCACCACCGCGATCGACGCGTCGCAGGGCACGTCGCAGTCGTAGAGGCCGAAGGGGCTGGTGATGGGGCGGGCCGACAGATAGTCGTCCATGGTGAGCGGCTCGCGGTAGATCGCCTCGGGGTTGAGGGCGGCGCCCGCGCGCTGGTTGAGGGCTATCCAGCCCAGCGTCTCGCGGGTGGTGCCGTACGCGTGGAAGTGGCGCTGTGCGTTCTGCGCGAGGGCGTGGGCGGCGGAGACCGCGCCGAACGGGGCGGTCCACTGGGCGCCGTCCGTCACCCGGTCGGGTCGGGTGGCGGGCCGCCTGCCCTCGCGCAGCTGCTGGGTGTGGGTGGTCTCCCACACCGTGCGGAAGCACAGCACGTGCCGGGCCAGACCGCCAGCGACGGCGAGCATCGCGGCGATCACCGAGCCGGCGGGGCCGAAGGTCTCCATCCCGCCGTTGTGCCAGGTCGGGCGGATGCCGAGGGCGTTCTCCAAGGCGTTGACCCCGCCCTCGCCGAACCCGGCGGTGATGCCGGCGCCCGGGTAGGCGGCCAGTCCGTCGATGTCGTCGAGGGTCAGACCGGCGTCCGCGACGGCCTTCTCGCACGCCTCGACGGTGAGCGCGAGCGGCGGCACGCCCAGGCGGCGGCCGATGCGGGAGGCTCCGGTGCCGGTGAGTGCGGCCTTGTGCTCGAAGCGTTCGGCGCCGAGCGGGGGACGTACGAGAGCTCGGATCCTCTCGGGGGTCAGGTCGTCCGGTGGCAGCACGACGGGATCGTCCGGCTGCTCGGCGCCGGGCCGGAACAGCGGCAGCCAGACGTCCTCGACCTGCTCGAAGACGACCTCCAGGCGCATGCCGAGCCGCAGCTCGGACGGTGCGCAGCCGACGACGCCGGTGGTGAGCCGCACCCGCGGGTCCTCGTCGATCGTCACCCGGGCCACCACGTACGGCGGTTCGAGGCCGGGGGAGGAGAAGCGTTCGTTGACGGTGAAGGAGACCAGGGTGGCCGTGCCCGCGACCTCGGTGACGGTCAGTGCGTGGCCGCGGCAGTACCGGCACACCGGCTGCGGCGGATGGATCAGCGCCGAGCAGTCCTCGCACTGCTGGAAGCGGAGGCGGCCGTCCGCGCTGGACGTCCAGAAGAACTCGGTCTCGTCCGTCAGCAGGGGCAGGGGGCGCCGGGCCACAGGATCTCCTAAGGAAGCGCTACGGGTGCCTCCCCCGTCCGGTGCGGGCGGGGGAGGGCGCGAGGGTCAGCGGATGTCGGCCCGCTCGCCGCGCGTGGTCACCGGGGCCGCGAGGCCCTGCTCGTCGCAGGCTTTCTGCAGCTTGTCCAGGGTCTCGTCGAGGCCCGGGCCGAGCCGCGGGCCCGGCGTGAAGGCGGCGGGCAGATGGCGCATGCCGTTGATGACGCCGACGGAGTCGTAGTACACGGTCCGCTCCGCGTCGCACACGTAGTCCGGCATCCGGTCCAGGACGTGGGAGATCATCCGCTTGAACACCACCCGCGCCACGTTGGAGCCGATGCAGCGGTGGATGCCGAGGCCGAACGCCTGGTGGCGATTGCCCTTGCGTTCCAGGTCGACGTTGTTCGGGTCGGGAAAGACGGCCGGGTCGCGGTTTGCCATCGCCCACGACAGCCAGAGCCGGTCGCCCTCCTTGAACTCCTGTCCGGCCATCTCGCAGTCCACGGCGACGGTACGGCCGTCGCCCACGGCCGGGGTGAAGTAGCGGAGGAACTCCTCCGTGGCGGGGTCGAGGAGTGTCTTGCGCTCCCGGCTGAGCCGCTCGCGCTCCTCGGGGTGCTGCGACAGCCACTCGATCGAACGGCCGGTCAGCGCCGTGGTCGTGTCGAAGCCGCCCCCGATCAGCAGGGCGAGGACCCCGATGAGGTCCATGTCGGACGGCTCGGTGTCGCCGATCCTCGCGTTGACCACGGCGTCCACGAGCCCTGCCCGGGGCTCGGTGCGGATCGCCTGCATCTGCCGCCCGAGGTCCTGCATCATCGCGAGGTGCAGGTCACGCACCCGCGCCATGTCGGGGGAGCCGGGCGGCGTGTAGACGCCGGCGTGCGAGGGCTCGTTGTAGATCTGCCAGTTCTTGAGCGGGATCCCCATCATGGCCAGGGTGAACACCGCGGGCACCGGGTTGGCGAGATCCTCCACGAAGTCGATGTGGCCCGACTCGATCCGCTCGTCGAGACAGGCGCGGATCAGGTCGTCCAGGAACGGGATCCAGCGCTGTACCGCCGCCGGTGAGAGATACGGGTTGAGGGCCTGGCGGTAGTAGCGCTGCTCCGGCGGGTCCATCTCCAGGAACCCGCCGCGAAAGCCCTGGCCGCGGGTCGGAGCGGGGATGCTGATGCCGTCGTAGCCGTTGCGTTCGCCGGTCACGTCGTGGTCGTTGGAGAGCTTGTCGGCGGACCGGGCGATGTCGAAGACCGTCTGGTGTCCCGCGGCCACGAAGTGCCCGCCGTGGGTGTCGGACCAGGCCAGTGGGCAGCGGCCCTGCATCTCCTCGGTGATCTCGACGAACCGCTCGCGGTAGTCGGGGGCGTGCCGGTCGAACTCGTACCGACGCTTCTTGCGTGCCTGTTCGGCGTCGGGCGCGTCATGTGCGTTCACGATGGTGCTCCGTTCCTCCCTGTGCGGGTGGGCCCGTCGGCCGTGCTGGTGTCGGTGAGGGATATGGCCCGCTCCGGGCAGGAGCGCACCGCCTCGGCGGCGGCCGCCTCCTCGCCCGCCGGGACGTCCTCGCCGATCGGCGACGAATGCCCGTCGATCTCACTGAGCCGGAACACCTTCGGCGCGATCATCGCGCAGAGGGTGTGCCCCTGACAGCGGTCCTCGTCGACGCTGACCTTCATGAACAGCCCTTTCACTCCGCCTCTCTGACGTTTCGTCAGCGGCGCCAGTCGTACCACTTCAGATAGCCGCCCGCGTCCACGCGCAGCTGGACGCCGGTGATGTAGCGGGCCTCGTCGGAGGCGAGGAACAGCACCGCGTTGCTGATGTCGACCGGCTCCACGAACGGGATGGGCATCGCCTGCTGCGTGGCGAACGCGGGCTCGGCGTCCTGCCGGGTCGGGTGCTCCAGGTCGGGGCGGAACGACTTGTACATCGGCTCGCTCTGGAGCATCGGGGTGTTGCAGTTCGTGGGGTGCACGACATTGGCGCGCTGCCTCGACGGAGCGAGGTTGCGGGCCAGTTCGTGCACGTACTCCGCGAGGGCCCGCTTGGCGTACGCGTAGCCGGCGCCGCCCGGGTTGGAGCCGGGGCTGTCCACGATGCCGTGCTCCATGAGGGCGGCCGTCGAGGCGGTGGCGATCACGGATCCGCCCTCGCGCAGATGCGGCAGGGCGGCCTGGATGGCGTTGATGCTGCCGATCAGGTCGACGTCGACGGCGTCGGCCCACGCCTGCAGCGGCGGAGTGCCGTGCAGGGGCGCGATCCCGGCCTGCGCGACGACGATGTCGATCCCGCCGAACTCGGCCACCGTGCGGTCCACGGCGTCCCGCATCGCGTCGATGCTGCGCACGTCGGCCTGGATCGAAAGGACCCTGCGGCCCAGCTTCTCCACGAGCCGCGCCGTCTCCTTCAGGTCCTCCGGCGTCGCCATCGGATAGTCGACCGTCTCGTAGTCGCGACACAGGTCGATCGCGACGATGTCGGCGCCCTCCTCCGCGAGGCGCACCGCGTGACTGCGCCCCTGGCCGCGTGCCGCGCCGGTGATGAACGCGACCTTGCCTTCGACTCGCCCCATGCCGCTTCCCCTTGTTCGTCTTCCCGCGCCGTCGGCGGTGTGCCGAATGCGGATCTTCCTGCTGCGTGCCGCCGCCGGACCGGGCGTGACCCGGTCATGTGCCGGTGGTGGACCCGGCACGATCCAGTGCGGCGCGATCCAGCGCGGCGAGCGCCGGCTCAAGAGCGCCGAGCCCTACGCCGAGCCGGTCCGCGACCTGCCGGACGACCGCCACGTCCTTGTCCAGGAACTCCCGTACGTCGGTGATGAATCGCCCTGTCGAACCGCGCGACGCCGCCCCCGCCAGGGCCCGGCTCGCCGCGCTGCCGTGACCGAGCGCCGACAGGAGGGCGCTCTCCTCGACGCCGAGGTCGCGGCCCAGCCGCGTCGCCTCCGAGACCAGCCCCAACTGGGCAGCGAACAGCGCGTTGTTCACGAGCTTCACGCTCTGGCCCGCGCCCACCGGACCCACCGCTAGCACCGGGTCCGCGTAGGCCGCGAGCACCGGCCGCAGTCGGCGGACGGTGGCTTCGTCGCCGCCTGCGAAGACGGTCAGCCGGCCCGCCACGATGTCGCGCGGCCCGCCGCTCACCGGCGCGTCGAGCACCGCGATGCCGCGCGCCTCGGCCCGCTCGGCGATCTCCTGGACGGTGCGTGGGCCGACGGTGGTGTGGACGATCAGCGCGGTGCCCTCCGGTAGCGCGTCGAGCAGTCCGCCGTCGAGACAGACCGTGCGCACCTGCCGGTCGTCGAACACGCACACCAGGGCCGCGTCGGCCTCGCGCACCGCGTCCTCGGCACGGTCGGCGGTGCGGACGCCCTCACCGGCCAGCGCGGTGCGCCGCTCCGGCGTGCGGCCCACGGCGCACACCTCGTGGCCGGCCGCCAGCAGACGGCGCACCATGGGCAGCCCCATGCGTCCGGCACCGACGAACCCCAGCCGCTTCACGGGTGATCCGCGCGCCACAAGAATTCCCCTTTCATTTCGCGAGAACTGTAATCTCGCCTGCGGGTTCACGGAAGGCGTCGGCGGCGACTTTCTCCGGCGTGTCCGTCGTCCCGTGCGCTCCGCTCGGCCTGTTGCCCGAAGGTTGGGAGAATCGTATTCTCCAATCATGAAAACACGAGATGCATGGTCATGACCACCACGCCCGAGGCCGGGCCGACCGAGCCCCGCATCGCGCCCCTGCCGGTCCGGCAGCGGCCGCCGCAGATGCGCGAGGCCCTGGCCGCCCTCGTCCCTCCGGCGTCCCGGCATCCGGTGCCCGACAAGGGAGCCGACCGCCCCAAGGCCCTCAACGCGCTCGGCGTCCTGGCCCGCTGCCCGGAACTGACCCGCGCCTTCAACGTCTTCAACGGCCGTCTGCTCTTCGCCGCCGGCCTGAAGATCCGCCGGCGCGAGCTCCTCGTCCTGCGGATCAGCGCGCTGCGCGAGGCCGCGTACGAGTGGAAGCGGCACGTGTGGATCGCACGGCACGAGGCCGCAATGGCGGACGAGGAGATCGTGCGGGTCGGCGAGGGGCTCGACGCCCCCGGCCGGAGCGACGAGGAGCGCGCGCTGCTGCGGGCCGTGGACGAGCTGATCGCGGATGCGCGGATCGCCGACAGTGCCTGGCGGGAGCCGGCCAAGGTGCTGGACGAGCGGCAGTTGATGGACGTGGTGTTCGGCGTCGGCGCGTGCGACACGATCGCCACGGCCTTCAAGACCTTCGGGGTGGTACTCGACGACGACCTCGGCGGGGTCGGCTGACAGGGGGATTCGCGCATGGCGAGTTGGCGAGAACAGGCCGTCGCCCGCTCGGTCGACCCCGTGCGGGCGCGCGCCGAGAAGCGGGTGCAGAGGTTTCTCGATGCCGCGCTCGAACTGATCGTCGGCGAATCGGGCAAGGACTTCACGGTCCAGGAGGTGGTGAAGAAGTCGGGGCAGTCGCTGCGCAGCTTCTACCAGAACTTCGGCGGCAAGCACGAGCTGCTGCTCGCGCTCCTCGAGGAGTCGGTCCACAGCACCGCGCGTCGGCTGCGCGGGGTCGTCGCGCAGGAGCCGGACGCGCTGAGTCGGCTGCGGCGCTTCACCGTCGAGTACCACCGGCTGTGCCGGCCGCCGACCGAGGCGCGCTCCCCGAGGTCCGTCGAGATCCTCGGCATGGCCGACTTCGCGCAGCAGTTGCTGACCGACGATCCCCAGGAGGCGTCCCGGGCCTTCGCCCCGATGTTCGCGCTCCTTGAGGAGATCCTCGACGAGGCGGCCGCCGAGGGCTCGGTGCGTGCCGGACTCGACCGGCGCGCGGTGGCCGGGGCGATGCTGCAGGCCATCATGTTCAACTCGTTCGCCCTCGGCATCAGCGGTGCCTTCGTGCGACCCGACGCGGAAGGGAGCGAGCAGGCCGAGGCGTTGTGGGATCTGCTCGCCCATGGGGTGGTGGACGTACGCCGGACGTCGGCGGGCGGGCCGGAGGCGTCACCTACGGAAACGCCATTCTCGTAGCCGGAGATTATTGATATCGTGCTGTGGTCCGGCGCTTCGAGTACGAGAGGGGCAGCACGTGACGGGCTTGGAGGCTTTGCACAGTCAGCGATACAGCGACGAACGGAGATCCGCCGTGGACATCGACTTCGCCTCCCCGCTCGCGGACCCCGCCGAGGCGCCGTCCTGCGGCGATCTGCGGCAGCTGGACGACGAGATCATCGAGCTGCTGCGCCGTCGTCGCGCCATGGTGCGCGAACTCCCGCCGCCGACCGGCCCCCGCGGCATCGACCCCTCGTTCACCGGAGCGGTCCGGGACACCATCACCCGGTACAGCGAGCAGCTCGGCAGCGGCAGCGAACTCGTCGCCCGCGCGATCCTCGTGCTGTGCGACCCCGGCCCCGAGCAGTCCTGAAGACCGGAACACGGCTGAGGCGCCGCCCCTTTGGAGGGCGGCGCCTCAGCCGTGCGTCACGCGCGGCTCACTCGTACTCCACCACCAGGGACGGCGGATCCTCGTCCGGCACCGCCTGGCACGTCAGGACGTACCCCTCGGCGACCTCGTCGTCCATGAGCGCGTCATTGGCCCGCATGGTCGCCCTGCCCTCGCGCAGGATCGCCATACAGGTCGCGCAGTTGCCCGCCTCGCAGGAGAACGGCGGGGCGAACCCGGCCCGGCGCGCGCTCTGCAGCAGAGTCTCCCCGGGGCGGCGGCTGATCGTCTCGCGTCGGTGGTTCATGACGATCGTGACGGTGCCCGGCTCCCGGGCCGGGGAAGGAACCGGGGCGGGCTCGGCCCGGGGCGCCAGAACCTCGCCGCCCCCGAACCGCTCGCTGAACACCCGCCCCGTGCCGACCATGGCCGACCCGACCAGTTCCATGAAGGGTTCGGGCCCGCACACATACGCGTCGGCGCCCGCGTCGGCCCCGGCGAACTCCTTGACGTCCGCCGCGGTGAGATAGCCGCGGACGTCGTCGAGGTGACGCACCACCTCCAGGCGGCCGGGGAAACGCGCCGCCAGTTCGTCGAGCGTGTCGTGGAAGATCGCCTGGCCGCGGTTCCGGTCGGCGCACAGCAGCCGGACGCGGCGACCGGTTCCCGCGAGCGCGCTCTTGGCCAGGGACAGCACCGGCGTGATGCCGCTGCCGCCGCAGAACCCCAGGAGCGGGGTGTCGGCGGGGCGCAGGGTGAACCTGCCGCGCGGCGCGGTGAGTTCGAGCTCGTCGCCCTCACGGACGTGATCGTGCAGCCAGTTGGACGCGGCGCCGCCCGGGACCCGCTTGACGGTCGTGGTGATCTCGTCGTCGAATCCGGGGGCGCTGGAGAACGAGTACGCGCGCGGCGCCGGCCGCCCGTCGACCGCAATCCTGAAGATGCAGTACTGCCCGGCCTCGTACGTGAGCGGTCCCTCCAGCGGGGCAAGCGTGAACGTGCGGGTGTCGGCGGTCTCCTGAACGATCCGAGTCACGCTCGCGCGCCGGAACAGCGGGGAGCTCGGCATGGGGCATCCTCCTGGTGCGGTGTCCCTGGGGTCGTGTCGACGAGGGTGTCGGTACGGCGCCGCTACTTGGGCGGGAAGCGCAGCGCGCCGTCGAGGCGCACGACCTCGCCGTTCAAGTAGTCGTTCTCGCACAGGGCCTGGACCAGCGCCGCGTACTCCTCGCTGCGCCCCATGCGCTTGGGGAACGGGACCTGCGGCCCCCAGTACGCCTCCAGCTGGTCGCCGGCCTCTCCGTACGCGGGGGTGTTGATGGTGCCGGGGGCGATGGTGGTGACCCGGATGCCCAGCGGGGACAGGTCGCGCGCGGCGACCAGCGTCATGCTCGCGACGCCGCCCTTCGCGGCGGCGTAGGGCAGTTGTCCGATCTGCCCCTCGAACGCGGCGATGGACGCGGTCGTGACGATGACGCCCCGGCCGCCTTCCTCCAGCGGCTCCTGCCGGGCCAGGGCGGCGGCGCCGAGGCGCAGCACGTTGAAGACGGAGGTCAGGTAGTAGTCGATCGTGGTGCGGAACGCGTCCAGCGGCAGCGGGCTGCCGTCCTTGGCGACCAGGCGGCCGCCGCCCGCGGGGCCGCCGTGCACGTCGACCACGATCCGCAGCGGGCCCGCGCGCTCGGCCTCGGCGATCGCCGCGTTGACGCTGTCCTCGTCGGTCGCGTCGGTGCGCGCGTAACGCACCCCGAGCTCGGCCTCCAGCGCCTTGCCCTTGTCGTCGTCGACATCGGCGGCCAGGACCTTGGCGCCCGCGGCGTGCAGTCGGCGCACCGTGGCCTCACCGAGGCCGCCGGTGCCGCCCACCACGATCGCTGAGCTCCCGGTGATCTGCATCTGTACTCCCCGCTCTTGAACGGCTGGTGCTCCAAGGGGTCTTGAGGGGGCGACACTCTTGAAAGTATCACTCTACTGAGGTGAGAATAACACTCTCATGAATATTGTGATGACTCTCGAAATGGCCGCATCGGCCGGGGAGCGGCCCTCGGTCACCCTCGACGGCCGCTCCCTGTCCGCCGCCCGGATCCTCGGCCTCGCGCGCCGCGCCGCCGAGCGCTTCCGCGGGGCGCCGGCGGTGCTCTACCGTGCGCCCAACCACCTCGCCTACCCGGTGGCGCTCTTCGGCTGCGCCCTCGCGGGCGTGCCCTTCGTCCCCCTCAACTACCGCCTCGGCGCCCAACAGTCGGCGCAGATCGAGGAGCGGCACCCCGGTGCCGTGCGGCTCGGCCCCGAGGACCTGGCCGGTCTCCTCGACGAGACGGGACCGGCTGCGGGCGAGGACGCGCAGCCGCCGTGGGACGAGGACGCGGTGGCCGTCATCCTCTACACCAGCGGCACCACCGCCGCCCCGAAGGCGGCCCTGCTACGTCACCGGCACCTGCTCGCCTACGTGTTGAACACCCTGGAGTTCGGCTCGGCGGACGAGGGCGACGCCGCGCTCGTCGCCGTCCCGCCCTACCACATCGCGGGCCTCACCAATCTGATGTCCAACCTCTACACCGGGCGCCGCGTGGTGTACCTCCAGGCGTTCGACGCCGCGCAGTGGCTCGCCACGGTGCGCCGGGAGCAGGTCACCCACGCGATGCTGGTGCCGACGATGCTCGCCCGTGTCGTCGACCACGTCGCCGACGGATCCGGGGCGCAGGCGCCCACCCTGCGCAGCCTTGCCTACGGCGGCGCCCGCGCCCCGCGCACCGTCGTCGAGAGGGCGCTGCGGGCCTTCCCCGAGACCGACTTCGTCAACGCCTACGGTCTTACCGAGACCGCCTCGTCGATCGCGCTGCTCGGACCCGACGACCACCGCGCCGCACTCGCCTCCACCGACCCGGCCGTCCGCGACCGGCTCACCTCCGTCGGGCGGCCGCTGCCCGGCATCGAGATCCGGCTGCGCACCGCCTCGGGCGAGCCGTGCCCGCCGGGCGGCACCGGCCTGGTGCACGTCAGGGGCGAACAGATCTCCGGCGAGTACAAGGGACGCAGCGCCCTGGACGCGGACGGCTGGTTCCCGACCGGAGACCTCGGCCGGCTCGACGCCGACGGCTATCTGTTCGTCGAGGGCCGGGCCGACGACACCATCATCCGCGGCGGCGAGAACATCGCCCCCGCCGAGATCGAGGACGTCCTCCTCGCCCACCCGGGCGTACGCGAGGCAGTCGTCGTCGGCGTCCCGGACGAGGAGTGGGGCCAGCGGATCGTCGCCGTGCTCGTGGGGACCGGCGAGCCGGAGGAGATCCGGCTCTGGGCGAAGAGCCGCCTGCGTACCTCCAAGACCCCCGACACCATCGTCTTCCGCGCAGACCTGCCCCGCACGAGTACCGGAAAGCCGCTGCGCCGGACCCTCGTCGCCGAGTTGGAGAGCCCGGCGAACCCGGAGAGCCCGGAGAGCCCGGAGATCCCGGAGAGCCCGGAGATCCCGGAGAGCCCGGAGATCCCGGAGAACGTGGAGAATTCCCATGCCTGAAGCCGTGATCGTCTCCGCCCTGCGCACCCCCGTGGGCACCGCCCGCAAGGGCGCCCTGCGCGACACCGACGCCTACGCGCTCGCCGACCGCATCGTCCGCGCCACCGCGGACCGGCTGGCCGAACTCGGCGTCGGGGCCGACCGCGTGGACGACGTCATGCTCGCCGAGGGCCTGTACGGCGGCGGGGTCGTCGCCCGGTACGCCGCACTCACCGCGGGCCTGACCACCGTGCCGGGCCTCGCCCACAACCGGCACTGCGCCGCCTCGCTGGCCGCCGTGCAGTCCGCCGCCGCCACCATCCGCTCCGGCATGGACGAGGTGGTCATCGCGGGCGGCGTCAACTCCGCGTCCACATCGCCCCGTTTCCGCTTCCGGCAGGGCGAGGAGTGGGACGACGCCTGGATGCCGCCCACCCACCCCGACCGCCCCGACGCCCCCGACACCGACATGTCGATCACGGTGGGCTGGAACGCCGCCGTGGCCGGCGGGGTCGGCCGCGAGGAGATGGACGCCTGGGCGCTGCGCTCGCACCGCAACGCGATCCGCGCCATCGACGAGGGCCGCTTCAAGGACGAGATCGTGCCCGTCGAGACCCCGTACGGCCTCTTCGCCGTCGACGAACACCCGCGCCGCGACACGTCGTTGGAGAAGCTCGCGGGGCTCAAGCCGCTGCACCCGGAGATCGAGGGCTTCAGCATCACCGCGGGCAACGCGGCCGGAGGCAACGACGCCGCGGCGGCCCTCGCCGTCGTCAGCGACCGGCTCGGCCTGCCCGCTCTGGCCACGGTGAAGGCCTGGGCCTCGGTCGGGGTCGACCCCGCCGACACCGGACTGGCCCCGGTGCAGGCCATCCCCAAGGCCCTCGGGCGCGCCGGCCTCGGCGTCGACGACGTCGACCTGTACGAGATCAACGAGGCGTTCGCGTCGATGTGCGTCGCCGTCGTCCGCCGCCTCGGCCTCGACCCCGACACGGTCAACGTCAACGGCAGCGGCTGCTCCCTGGGCCACCCCGTGGCCGCCACCGGCGGCCGCATGCTCGTCACCCTCGTCCACGAACTGCGCCGCAGGGGCGGCGGGATCGGTGTGGCCGCCATGTGCGCGGGCGGGGGCATGGGCTCGGCCGTGGTGATCGAGGTACCGGCGCCGTAGGGGCCCCGGGGTCCTACTTCCGTGTGAAATCTTGATTACCGTTATAGGAGAAGATAGTTTCCATCCCGATGGGGAGCATCAGGAGCCAGCCGTGAGGAGCCGTCGATGACGTCAGCTGTCCGGGAACTGCGCCCTGGCCTTCAACTGGCCAGTACCGTCTGCGGAGTTCGAGTGATCGTGGTCCGAGCACCGGCCGACCGCACTCCCCAGGTCACCTGCGGGGGCCAACCCATGGTCGTGGCCGACTCCGCGGCACCGGCGTCCGGCGGCCCGTCCGCCCGGTCCGTCACCCTCGTCGGCAAGCGGTACACGGACGCGGACGGCACGGTCGAACTGCTCTGCACCGCCTCCGGAGTCGGCGAACTCGGCTGCGACGGCGCCCCGATGACCCGCAAGGCGGCCAAGGCACTGCCCGCGTCGGACTGAGACCGACGCACTGATCTCTCGGACGGAAGGCACCGGGCCATGCACCAGGACGACCTCATACTCATCAGCGTCGACGACCACATCATCGAGCCGCCCGACATGTTCGTGAACCACCTCCCGGCCAAGTACCGGGACGACGCTCCCCGGATCGAGCACCGCGAGGACGGCACCGACGTGTGGCGGTTCCGTGACTCCGTCCTGCCCAACGTCGCCCTCAACGCCGTGGCGGGGCGGCCCAAGGAGGAGTACGGCCTGGAGCCCCAGGGCCTCGACGAGATCCGGCCCGGCTGCTACGACGTCCACGAACGCGTCAAGGACATGGACGCCGGCGGAGTCCTCGCCCAGATGAACTTCCCCTCGTTCCCCGGCTTCGCCGCCCGCCTCTTCGAGACCGAGGACAGCGACCTCTCGTACGCGCTGGTGCGCGCCTACAACGACTGGCACATCGACGAGTGGTGTGCCGCCTATCCCGGCCGGTTCATCCCCATGGCACTGCCCGCCATCTGGGACGTCGACGCCTGCGTCAAGGAGGTCCGCCGGGTCGCCGAGAAGGGCTGCCACTCGCTGACCTTCACCGAGAACCCGGCCGCCATGGGCTTCCCCAGCTTCCACGACGAGTACTGGAACCCGCTGTGGGCCGCCCTGTGCGACACCGACACGGTGATGAACCTGCACATCGGTTCGTCCGGGAGGCTCGCCATCCCGTCCGCGGACTCCCCGCCGGACACGATGATCACGCTGCAGCCGCTCAACCTGGTGCAGGCCGCGGCGGACCTGATCTGGTCGCGTCCGGTCAAGGAGTACCCGCTGAAGATCGCGCTGTCCGAGGGCGGCACCGGCTGGATCCCGTACTTCCTGGAGCGCATCGACCGCACCTTCGAGATGCACGCCACCTGGACGCTGCAGGACTTCGGCGGCAAGCTGCCCAGCGAGGTGTTCCGGGAGCACTTCCTCACGTGCTTCATCAGCGACCCCATCGGCGTGAAGCTGCGCCACGAGATCGGCATCGACAACATCTGCTGGGAGGCGGACTACCCGCACAGCGACTCGATGTGGCCGCACGCCCCCGAGGAACTGCACGGCGTCCTCACCGCGCACGGCGTGCCCGACGAGGACACGAACAAGATGACGTACCGGAACGCCATGCGCTGGTACTCCTTCGACCCCTTCGTGCACATCAAGAAGGAGGACGCGACGGTCGGTGCGCTGCGCTGGCGTGCGGCGGGCCACGACGTCTCCGTCCAGCCGCGCAGCAAGCAGGTCGTCGCCCCGGCGGCGAAGCTGGAGTCGTTCCGGCAGCGGGCGAGGGCGGCGACCGCGGCCTCCGAGTGACCGCGCCGCGCCCCGCGCCCGAAGGGGCGCGGGGCCGTGTCGATCAGCGGCCCCGCCGCGGGGCATGCCCCGCCACGGATCACCCGCGGACTTTCCGGCACACGGCGCGGCAACCCGGTGGAAGCCCGCCGTGGCCAGGGCGCCGGCCTCGGCCGGCGCAGCCGTCCTCGTCGCCGACGTCGACGGCGACGCCGCGGCGGACACGGCCGCCGCGATCCGCACGGACGGCGGCAAGGCCGACAGCGCGGCGCTCGACGTACGCGACCGTGCGGCGGCGGCGGACGAGGCCGTGGCCCGCGCGGCCGCACTCGCGGACGGCCGAATGCGGCCCGGGTGTCAGATGACCAGGCCACCGTCGACCGGCAGGACCTGCCCGGTGACGATGGACGCGGCGTCGGCGGCGAGGAACACGAAGGCCGGTGCCACCTCGTCCGGTTCCGCCCAACGGCCCAGCGGGATGCGGGCGAGCATGGCCGAGAGGAAGGGCCATGGAGCCGCTCACCCCGCGAGCCCCCGCCGCACACAAGGGAGGTCTGATGACGGACGACTGGTTCACCCGGCGGGCGGGCCTCGCCGACACCGTTGCCGTGATCACCGGCGGCGCGGGTGTGCTCGGCGGGGCGATCGTGCGCGACCTGGCCGCCGTCGGCGTGCGCACCGCCGTCCTGGACCGCGACACGGACGCGGCGCACACACTGCGAGGCGCCCTGGAGGACATGGGTCACGACACCCTCGTGCACACCGGCGACGCCCGTGAACCGGCCGACCTGGAAGGCCTGTTCATGGCCGCCGAGGAGCGGTGGGGCCGCCTCGACACCCTCGTCAACGTCGTCGGCGGCACCTTCCGCGCCCCCTTCACCGCCACCCGTCCCAAGGGGTGGGACGCGCTGATCCGCGCCAACCTCAGCCACGTCCTGCACGCCTGCTCCCTCGCCGTGCCGCGCATCCAGGCCGGCGGAAGGGGCGGCAGCATCGTCAACCTCACCACCATCGAGGCCCACCGAGCCGCCCCCGGGTTCGCCGTGTACGCCGCCGCGAAGGCCGCCGTCGAACAGTTCGCCCGCACCCTCGCCGTCGAACTCGCCCCCGACGGCATCCGCGTCAACAACGTCGCCCCCGACTACGTGCCCACCCCGAGCCTGCGACAGCTCGCGAGCCACGAGGACGCACCGCTCGCCACCCCCGAAGCACTCGCCGCCGCCATCCCCATGGCGCGCGCGGGCCGCCCGCAGGACGTGTCCGGCTGCGTCGTCTTCCTCGCCTCGGCACTGTCCTCGTACGTCACCGGCACCACACTCCACCCGGACGGCGGCACGCACGCCTCCGCGGGCTGGTTCAACTGGCCCGGCACCGGCTGGGCCAACCACGTGCCGTCGGACGTGCTGAAGGGGCGCCGGCCCTGAGGCCGACGCCCCTTCGCGGGAGGCCCATCAGGTGTTGCGGCCCCCGTTGACCCCGATGCTCTGCCCCGTGACGTACCCGGCCTCGTCGGACACCAGGAACGAGCAGGCCGCCGCGATGTCCTCCGGGCGTCCGGCCCGCCGTACCGGAGTGACCGCCGCGATGTCCTCGACCTTGTTGCCGAGCAGTCCCCGCTTCTCCGAGCCGCGCAGCATCGGGGTGTCCACGAATCCGGGCGGGACGGTGTTGACCGTGATGCCCGCCGGGCCGAACTCCAGGGCCAGGGACTTGGTGAGGCCGACCAGGCCCGACTTCGACGCGACGTAGTGCGTCATGTACTGCTGGCCCGATTGCGCGCTGGACGACGAGATGTTGACGATGCGGCCCCAGCCGGCGTCGATCATGTCGGGGATGACGGCCTGGCAGCAGTAGAACGGGCCTCTCAGGTTCACCGCCATCATGTGGTCCCACGAGTCGTCCGTGATGTTCAGGAAATCCTTGAAGCCCGTCTTCCCGGCGTTGTTGACCAGCACCAGGACGGGTCCGAGCGCGCTACGGACCTCGTCGACCGCGGCATTGACCTGGGCCCGGTCGCAGACGTCGACCCCGCCGACGGCGATTGCCTCGTGCCCGCTCGCGCGGGCCTCCTCGGCCACCGCTGCGGCGCCCTCCTTGTTCAGGTCGAGGACGGCGGTGGCGAATCCGTCCGCGGCGAGCCGCAGGGCGATGGCCCGCCCTATGCCCGAGCCTCCGCCGGTGACCAGTGCTGTACGTCGTGCGGTTCCGCTCACGCGATGGCCTCCTCGCCCGCGAGGGATGTGCGGTGCATCAGCCGCGACGAGGACTGCTCGTGGCGCAGCGCCCGGTGCGGCATCCCGGTGTCGCCCCGAATCACCGGATCGCCCCGGCGCCGCTCGTGCCGCCCCGTGAGCTCACGGGGCGCACCGCGGTCCCAGGCCGCCCGCTGCTTCGGTGACGGGTTCGGCGTGACGTGCGACTGCGACTGCGACTGCGGGGCGGTGAAGCCGTGCACCACCCGCGGCCCCTCCGGCCCGGCGCGCTCGGCGTCGATATTCATCGGTCGCTTCGATCCCCTCTCGAACCGCCGGCGCGACACCGGCGACCTCGGTCGACTCGTCTTGTCAGTCCACGACTTCGCCGAAGGTCTTGCGCTCAAGGAACTCTTCGAGCCCGGCGACGCCCTTCTCCCGGCCGATGCCGGACTGCTTGTAGCCGCCGAACGGGGTGTCGGAGAAGAAGTAGTTGCCGCCGTTGATGCTGAAGGTGCCGGTGCGGATCCGGCGCGCCACCGCGAGGGCCCGCTCCCGGTCGGCGCTCTGCACCGCCCCGGAAAGCCCGTAGACGGAGTTGTTCGCGATGCGCACCGCGTCGTCGTCGTCGTCGTACGGGATCACCGCGAGGACCGGACCGAACACCTCCTCCTGGGCGATCTCGCTGTCCGGGTCGACACCCGTGAGCAGCGTCGGCGCGTAGAAGAAGCCGGGGTCGATCTTCCGGCCGCCGGTGACGAGCGTGGCACCGGCCGCCACGGCCCGTTGCACCAGGCCGTCGACCTTGTCGCGCTGCCGCTCGCTGATGAGCGGGCCCATGTACGTCTTGGGGTCGTTCGGGTCGCCGACGCGTACACGCTCCATCCGCTTGGCGACCTGCTCCACGATGGCGTCGTGGTGGCGGCGGGGCACCAGCATCCGCGAGGTGATCGCGCAGGCCTGTCCGGAGTGCAGGCAGATCATGTACGCCGCGTAGGTCGCCGTGCCCTTGAAGTCGGCGTCGTCGAGCACCACCAGGGCGGACTTGCCGCCGAGTTCGAGGGAGACCCGCTTGACCGTGTCGCTCGCCGCCGCCATGATCCGCCGCCCGGTCTGGCTGGCCCCGGTGAAGGTCACCAGGTCGACGTCGGGGTGGGTGGTGAGGACCTCGCCGACCGAGGTCCGCGACGACGAGAGCACGTTCACCACACCCGCCGGGATCTCGGTGTGCTCCGCGATGAGCTCGCCGAGCGCCAAGGTCACCAGCGGGGTGTCCGGCGCGGCCTTGAGCACCAGCGTGCACCCTGCGGCGAGGGCGGGCGCGAGCTTCGCGAACGCCAGCTGGTTGGGGTAGTTGTACGGGATGATCGCCGCGGCGACCCCGCCGGCCTCCCACTCCACCCAGCGGTGGTGCCGCTGCCCCTGGTACTCGACCACGCCCATGTCATCGACGAAGGAGTGGTTCTTGAGCAGGTCCGCGTAGTACCGCACCAGTTCGATCGGTTCGTCCAGCTGCGCGGCGTAGGTCAGCATGCGTGGTGATCCGGCGTCCGCGATCGTCAACTCGCGGAATTCCTCGCGGTGTTCGACCAGGGCGTCGTGCAGCTGGTCCAGGCACCGGCGGCGCAGGTCCGTGTCGGTGGCCCATGCGGTGGTGTCGAAGGCCTTGCGGGCGGCGGCGACCGCCGCCCGTGCCTGCTCGTCGGTGGCGTCGGGCGCGTGCCCGAGCACCTCCCCGGTGGCCGGGTTGAGCGAGGCGTACCTCGCGTCGGCCTCCACGAGCCGTCCGTCGATGAGTTGGCGTGGCATCCTGCCCCCTTGCCTGCGGCGGAGTCGGTTTCTGGCGAGTCGAGTGCGCGTCAGGGGTGGTACTCGACGGCGACTTTCATGATCTGCACACGCGGCACCGGATCCATGCTCACGGTGTCGGACATCCGCAGCCTGCCGTCGGCCGCGGCAGCGGTGACGTTCTTGACCGCCAGCTCGGGGTCGCCCTCGATGGCGTAGTGGGTGATGTAGGGCCCGCCCCTCTTCACCGGGGAGTAGCGGACGGCCGACACGAAGCCGTCGAGCGCCACCACCTCGGGCAGGTGGACCTCCTCGTACCAGCGGTTGAACTCGTCCAGGACCTCGTCGCCGACGGGCCGGGACTCGACGTGGAGGATGTATCCGGTCATGGCCTGGGGCCTCTCCTTCGATGGACGGGAGGGCGCACGAACGTCTGGATGGTATCCGCATTTCTCTATGAGGAGAACCCTGTTCTCGCGGGATCCTGTCCGGGGCGTCGTCGGCGGCGGGCGGCGGTATGTTGGAGCGCCGGGGAAGGAGCGGATGTGGAGTCACCGATGAGCGGCGTCGCCACCCGGCCGGCCAGGGGCGGTCGGCCGCGTGCCACGTCGCGGGCCGACCTGGAGCGGTTCGGCTTCGAACTGTTCGCGCGGCAGGGCTTCGACGCCACCACGGTCGACGACATCGCCGCGGCGGCCGGCATCGGCCGACGCACCTTCTTCCGCTACTTCGCCTCCAAGACCGATCTGGTGTGGGGCGACTTCGAGCAGCGACTGACCGGATTCCGCGCGTTGTTGAACGGCGCGGACCCGGCCGTCCCGGTCATGGCGGCCCTGCGTACGGCGGTCGTGGAGTTCAACCGGTTCGACGCCGCCGTGGTGCCCTGGCACCGCCAGCGCATGGACCTCATCCTGACCGTGCCCACTCTCCAGGCCGACGCCACCCTGCGCTACGCCTCCTGGCGCGCGATCGTCACCGAGTTCGTGGCGCGGCGCCTCGGTCTCCCGGTGTCCGACGTGCTGCCCCGGCTCTTCGGGCACGCGGTCCTCGCCGCGGCCGTCACCGCGTACGAGCACTGGCTGGCATGCGAGGACGCCGAGTTGAGCGCCCTCCTCGACCAGGCGATCAGGCGTCTCGACGACGGGCTCGGAGCGGTCGCCCCACCGGCCGGGTAGCGTCCGGCCGGATCAGGTCCGGTCGTGCCGGATGGCGTCGGCGACGAGTTCTCCTATGAGGACGGCGGTCGCCGCGGGACCGCGGTGCGGTGTGTCGGGGAGCATGGACGTGTCCGCGACGCGCAGTCCGCGGACCCCGTGCACCCGCCCGAACTGGTCGACCGCGGTGGGCCCCGGGGCGTCGGCGGGCCCCATCGGGACGGTGCCGCAGGTGTGCTGGGCCGTACCGAGGTGATCGCCGATCCAGTCGTCGAGCGCGCGGTCGTCGTCGAGGACGGCACGGAGCGGGGCCGCCAGGCCGGGGGAGAGTTCGGTGAAGGGCGGTGTGCCGACGAGGTCGGCGGTGACGCGGACGGCCCTGCGCAGCCGGCGAAGCACCTCGGGGTCGCTCAGGTAGTCGTAGTCGACGGTCAACGGCATCGCCGGGTCGCTCGACCGCAGCCGCAGCCGGCCGGTGGGCCGGGGCGTCTGCACCGAGGCGAGGAAGGACAGCGGAGCGCCGGGGGCGCTCACGGCGCCGACGGCAAGCGCGGCCATGGGGATCAGCGTCTGGAGGATCTCCACGTCACCGGGCCCGCCCGCGGCATCGGACGACAGGTGCAGACAGCCGCCGAGCCAGCTGTCGGCGGGAGCGGCGAGGTCCTCGTGAAGTGGCCAGTCCAGGGCGAGTTGGGGATGGTCGCCGAGGCGGGCACCGACGGCCGGGGCGTCCCGGACGACGGGGATGCCGCAGCGTTCGAGGTCCGCGCGGGGCCCGATGCCGGAGAGCAGCAGCAGATGGGGCGTGGTGAGCGCCCCCGCGCTGAGCACCACGGAGCCCGCCTCGACGGTGGCCCGCGCACCGTCGTGCTCGACCTCGACCCCCGTGGCGTGCCCGTGCTCGACGACCACCCGGCGGGCCGAACAGCCGCCCAGAACCGTCAGGTTGGCGCGCTCCCGCACCTCGGGCGGCAGATAGCCGAGCCCGGTGTTGCGGCGGATGCCGTCGACGGCGTTGCCGGGGACGGGGCCGAAACCGGGCGCCGCGTCACCGTTCTTGTCGGGCTCCGCGGGAAAGCCGAGGGCGCGAGCGGCATCGCGGAAGGCCGCGGCGGCCGGATGGCCGAGGCGTCCGCGCGTGACCTGCATCGGGCCGCGGTCTCCGTGCACGGCGCTCGGACCGAGGTCCAGGTCGGTCTCCAGGGCGCGCAGCAGCGGGAGTACGCGGTCGTAGGACCAGGCGGGGTTGCCCGCCGCGGCCCACCGGTCGAAGTCCGCCCGGCGGGCGCGGACGAAGTAGCCGCCGTTGACCGTGGTGGAGCCGCCGAGGACAGCTCCGCGCGGGACCCGCCACGGACGCCGTGGGGTGAGCCGGACGGCGTGGGTGCGGGTCGCGGGGTGATCAGGCTGGGCGCCCGGCACGCGGCGTGCGTCGAGCAGCGCCGGACCGAACCCGGCAGCTCCGCAGGGCACCGCACCCGCCTCAAGGAGCAGCACGGTGCGGTCCGCGTCCTCGCTCAGCCGTGCCGCGAGCACGGCACCGGAGCCGCCCGCGCCGACCACGACGACATCGGGGCGCTGGAGACGTTTCATGGGCCGCGATCCAAGCCCGCTCTGCGGCCTGGGCGCAAGCCCTCGTCTCCCAGTTTGAGAATCTCGTTTCCGATATCTTCCTATTGGCATCCCATGCCAATACCATCGTTCACGACCGCGTCTCCGTCCGTGGGCCCCGACTGCCCGCGTCCACAAGGGAGATCCGCAATGAACGAGTTCGACCCCACCACCACCGAAGCGCGTCCCGCTGTCGAGGCGGCGCCGACCGACGAACCCGTCATTGAGGCCGACGAACTGGTCGAGGAGGTCTCGATCGACGGCATGTGCGGCGTCTACTGACCGCCCCGGTGACGACCCTCGACCTGGACCGCGCCTGGGACCTGCACCCGCAGGTCTCGGTCCGCCCGGAACCCTTCGGCGCGCTGCTCTATCACTTCGGCACCCGCAAGCTGTCCTTTCTCAAGGACCGCGGTCTGCTCGCGGTCGTCCAGGCACTCGCGACGGCGCCCACCGCCCGTGCCGCCTGCACGGCCGCCGGAGCCGACGACGAGGACGCCGTGCGGTACGCGCGGTCCCTGGCGACCCTGGCCCGGTCGTCGATGCTCGTAGAAAGGACCCCGACCCCATGACCTCGACTCCCGTGCGGGCCGAGCCCGGTGAGCGTCTCGTGGACCTCTTCGAGCACGGTCTGGACGCTCCGATCTGCCTCACCTGGGAACTCACCTACGCCTGCAACCTGTCCTGCACCCACTGTCTGTCCAGCTCGGGGCGACGCGACCCGCGCGAGCTGACCACCGCCGAGGCCAAGGCCGTCATCGACGAACTGGAGGCCATGCAGGTCTTCTACGTCAACATCGGCGGCGGCGAACCCACCGTCCGCCCCGACTTCTTCGAGCTGCTCGACTACGCCACCGCCCACCGCGTCGGCGTCAAGTTCTCCACCAACGGCGTGCGCATCACCCCGGACGTGGCCCGGCGACTCGCCGCGAACGACTACGTCGACGTACAGATCTCCCTCGACGGCGCGACCGCCGAGGTCAACGACGCCGTGCGCGGGGACGGTTCGTACGACACCGCACTGCGCGCCATGGGACACCTCGCCGACGCGGGCATGAAGAACTTCAAGCTCTCCGTCGTCTGCACCCGGCACAACATCGGGCAGCTGGACGACTTCAAGGCCCTCGCCGACCGGTACGGCGCCCAGCTGCGGCTGACACGTCTTCGCCCCTCCGGCCGCGGCGCCGACGTGTGGGACGACCTGCACCCGCGGCCCGAGCAGCAACGACAGCTCTACGACTGGCTGTTGGCGCACGGGGAGCAGGTCCTCACCGGCGACTCCTTCTTCCACCTGTCCGCCTACGGGCAGGCCCTGCCCGGGCTCAACCTGTGCGGGGCGGGCCGCGTGGTGTGCCTGATCGACCCGGTAGGTGACGTCTACGCCTGCCCGTTCGCCATCCACGACGAGTTCCTCGCGGGCAGCGTCCGCGACTTCGGCGGCTTCGAGGGCGTGTGGCGCGAGGCGCCGCTGCTGCGGCGGCTGCGCGAACCGCAGCAGGGCGGGGCCTGCACCTCCTGCACGTTCTACGACACCTGCAAGGGCGGCTGCATGGCCGCCAAGTTCTTCACCGGACTGCCGCTGGACGGCCCCGACCCGGAGTGTGTGCAGGGCCACGGCGAGCGGCTGCTCGCCGAGCGCGGCGCCACCGTGCCCAAACCGTCCGGCGATCACTCCCACCACACATCGCCCCGCGCCGCCCGCACCGGTCCCGTCGACCTCGTCCTCACCCGGCGCCCCGACCTCGACCGGCCGCCGGTCGCCGACTGCCACGAGGACCCCCTGGCAGGCCTGTACCCGACGCAGGGCTCGCACTCGACGTACGGCCCTGGCCGGACGTAGGTCTCGGCCGCCCCTGATCGAGAAAGAGCCGCCTCATGGGAAGAAACCCCTGGTTCGAAACCGTCGCGGAGGCGCAGCGCCGCGCGAAGAAGTATCTGCCGAGCACGGTCTACGGTTCCCTTGTGGCCGGCTCCGAGCGTGGCCGCACCATCGCCGACAACATCGGCGCGTTCGCCGAACTCGGCTTCGCCCCAAGGGTGGTGGGCCACCATGCCGAACGGAGCCTGTCCACGACCGTGCTCGGGGTGGAGTCCTCGATGCCGGTCCTCATCTCGCCCACCGGCGTGCAGGCGGTCCACCCCGACGGCGAGGTGGCCGTCGCCCGCGCCGCCGCGAACCGGGGTGTGGTCATCGGTCTCAGCTCGTTCGCGAGCAAGCCCGTCGAGGAGGTCGTCGAGACCGGCGCCAACACCTTCTACCAGATGTACTGGATGGGCACCCGGGACCTGATGGTGCAGCGCATGGAGCGGGCCAGGGCCGCCGGAGCCAAGGCGCTCATCGTCACCCTGGACTGGTCGTTCTCCAACGGCCGCGACTGGGGCAGCCCGCCCGTCCCGGAGCGCGTCGACGTCAGGACGGCTCTGCGGTTCGCGCCGGACGTGCTGCCGCACCCGCGCTGGCTCCTGACGTTCGCCCGGTCGCGGCGCATCCCCGACCTGACCACCCCCAACCTCAAGGCGCCGGGCGGCGCCGCGCCCACCTTCTTCGGCGCCTACGGCGAGTGGATGCAGACGCCGCCGCCCACCTGGGACGATGTGAAGTGGCTGCGCGCGGAGTGGGGCGGCCCGCTCCTGCTCAAGGGAGTGTCACGGGTCGACGACGCCAAGCGGGCCGTCGACGCGGGAGTCGCCGGCATCTCGGTCTCCAACCACGGCGGCAACAACCTGGACACGACCCCCGCGACGATCCGGCTGCTGCCGTCCATCGCCGAGGCGGTCGGTGACGAGATCGAGGTACTTCTGGACGGCGGCGTCCGGCGCGGCGGCGACGTCGCCAAGGCCCTCGCCCTCGGCGCCCGCGCCGTCCTCATCGGCCGCGCCTACCTGTGGGGTCTGGCCGCGAACGGGCAGGCAGGCGTGGAGAACGTCCTGGACATCCTGCGCGGCGGGCTCGACTCCGCCGTGCTCGGCCTCGGGCACGCGTCCGTCGACGACCTGGGCCCGGACGACCTGGTGATCCCGGACGGCTTCACCCGCACCCTCGGCGTGCCGCGTGCCCCGCGGTGAACCGGTGGAGCTGGCGTGCATGGCATGGCCGGCGGTGCCCGCGAGCGCCCTGGTCCTCGTACCCGTCGGCTCAACCGAACAGCACGGGCCGCATCTGCCCCTCCACACGGACAGCACTGTCGCCGAATCCGTGGCCCGCGCGACGCTGCGACAACTCCCCACGTACGACGGTGTGTTGGCGCCCGCCATCGCCTATGGCGCCAGCGGCGAGCACGCCGGCTTCCCCGGCACCCTCTCCATCGGCCACGAGGCACTGCGCGCCGTCCTGGTGGAGACGGTACGGTCACTGTCCCGGTGGGCGGGCCGCGTCGTCCTCGTCAACGGTCACGGCGGCAACGTCACCTCCCTCGACG
This sequence comes from Streptomyces sp. NPDC050263, assembly GCF_040655955.1. Taxonomy (NCBI): domain Bacteria; kingdom Bacillati; phylum Actinomycetota; class Actinomycetes; order Kitasatosporales; family Streptomycetaceae; genus Streptomyces; species Streptomyces sp. NPDC050263. Next base: position 59,859 of record NZ_JBFAKW010000021.1, read on the forward strand.
CGGCCTGCGCCCGACTCCGCGACGAGGGGCACGACGTGTCCTGGCTCAGCTGCGGCCCACCCGGCGGCGACGCCCACGCAGGCCGCACCGAGACCTCCGTCATGCTGCACCTCGCCCCGGACGAGGTACGGATGTCCGAGGCGGCCCCCGGCGACACGCGCCCCCTGCCCGAACTGCTGCCCCTCCTCATGGCCCACGGCGTGCGAGCCGTCTCCCCGAACGGCGTGCTCGGCGACCCGACCGGCGCCACCGCCGAGGAGGGGCGGGCCCTGGTCGAGGCGATGGTGTCGAGAGCCGTACGCCTCGTCACCGCGGACCTCGCGGACTGCAGAGGCCGCCTCGTCGACCCGTCCCGTACGGCCGCTCGGCAGGGAGCGGGGGAGGCATGACGCTCCCGTACGGCTACGTCGTCACCCTTGACCGGCACACCCGCGTCCTCGACGGCGGGCGCGCGCTCCTCGGCGGGTATCCGACCCGACTGATGCGGCTGGCGCCACGGGCCCGCCGGCTGCTGGCCGCCCGCACACTGCGGGTGCGCGACCGGGCGGGCGCCGTCCTCGCCGGCCGGCTGCTCGACACCGGCATCGCCCACCCCGTCGTCACCGCTCTGCCGCCCGTGCCCGACACGGCCGACGGCAGCGCCCCGGTGTGCAGTTACGTCATCCCGGTCCGCGACCGTCCCGAGCAGCTCGACCGGCTCCTGTCGAGCATCCGGGCCTCGACGGACGACCCGGTGATCGTCGTCGACGACGCCTCGCACCACCCCGACCGCGTCCTTGCCGTCGCCGCGCGCCACAGCGCCCGCGTGATCCCACTCGCCGACAACCTCGGCCCGGCGGGCGCCCGCAACGCCGGGTTGCGCGAGGTCGCCACGCCGTACGTGGCATGTGTCGACTCCGACGTCGTGCTCGCGCCCGACACGGTGCCCACGCTGCTGCGGCACTTCGCCGACCCCGGCGTCGTCATGTCCGTGCCCCGGATCACCGGCCTGCCCGGCGCCGGCTCCGACCGCTGGCTCGGCCGCTACGAGAGCGCCCGCTCCTCGCTCGACCTGGGCAGTCACCCGGCTGCGGTCCGTCCCGGCACCCCCGTCTCCTGGGTGCCCGGCGCCTGCATGGTGCTGCGTACCGAAGCGCTCGCCGACGCGGGCGGGTTCGACGCCACGATGCGCGTGGGGGAGGACGTCGACCTGTGCTGGCGGCTGACCGCGGCCGGAGGACGCATCCGGTACGAACCCTCCGTGCAGGCCGCCCACGAACATCGGGTCGATCTCGCCGACTGGTTCCGGCGCAAGGCCGTCTACGGCACCGGCGCCCACCCCCTCGCCCGTCGCCACCCGGGCAACATCGCCCCCGCCGTGCTCGCGCCGTGGAGCGCGGCGTTCCTCGTCGCCCTGCTCGCTCAGCGCCGCTGGTCCCTGCCGGTCGCCGGGGGCGTCGCAGCCGTCGCCACCGCCCGCAACGCCGTCAGGCTGAAGGGCATCGAGCGCCCGTTGTGGCACGCCGCCCGCCTCACCGGCCTGGGCGCCGTTTCGGCCGTCGCCCAGGGCGCGGCCCTGCTGACCCGCCACTGGTGGCCGCTGACCGCCGTGGGCTGTGTGGCATCGCGGCGGTTGCGCCGGGCCACGGCCGTCGCGGCGGTCGCCGACATCGCCCTGGAATCGCTCGAACGGCGCTCGGCCCCGACACGGCTCGATCCCGTCCGCTACGCCGCCGCCCGCCGTCTCGACGACCTCGCCTATGGCAGCGGCGTCTGGCTCTCCGCGCTCGAGGGCCGCTCGACGGCCGCTCTGCGTCCCCGTGTCGCCCGCACCCGGCGCAACGAGAAGCGGGCATGAAGGCCGACGACCGCTTCCACCCGCGGGGCGAGGGACGGCCGGGCGTTCGATCGCACGAGACCATTACTTCCGTTAGGCGAGAATGATATTCTCCTTCGGTGTGTGAGGGAGCGCAGGCAGGGAGGCCGAGATGCTCTTCGAGTTCGACCCGGATCAGCGACTGTGGCAACGGACCGTCCGGGAAGCCGTCTCCAAGGAGTGCACACCCGCCCTCGTCCGGTCGGTGTCGGACGACGGAGCCGATCCCGCGCCGCTGTGGCGCACCTATCGGAAGCTGGGCTGGACCGAGTTCACCGATCCGTCGGACGCCGTCGAACTCGGCATCGTGCTCGAGGAGTTGGGGCACGCCGTCGATCCAACGCCGTACCTGGCGACCATGACCCAGTTCGCGCCGCTCGCCCCGGCGGCGACGGGAGACGGGCGGTCCGGCACCGCCGTCTTCGCCGGGGTGGACGCCTCCCGGTCCGCGGGCGCCGTGACCCTCACCGGCACCGGCAGGTACGTGTTGGACGGAGACCGGGCGGAGCGGTTCGCCGTCGTCACCGGCGAGGGCGTCTTCGTGGTGCCCGCCGATCGGGTCACCGTCACCCCCTTGCCGGTGTTCGATCCACTGCTGCACGTCGCCGACGTGACGTTCGAGGGAGTGCGGGTCGGTGAGGAGGCGCGCAGCGCGGCCGATCCGGAGCGCGCCCACCACCTCGCGCTCGCAGGACTGGCGATGACGATGGTCGGCGCGTGCCGCCGGATCCTCGACCTGACCCTTGAACACGTCCGCGGCCGCCGCCAGTTCGACGCTCCGATCGGCTCCTTCCAGGCCGTCCAGCACAAGGCGGCCGACATGCACGTGGCGATCGAACGGGCCCGTGCGCTGGCCTACTTCGCGATGATGGTGATCGCGGCCGACGACCCGCGCCGGGTCCTGGCCGCCGCCATGGCCAAGGCGTCGGCGGGGGAGTGCCAGGCCCTGCTGTTCCGGCACGGCGTCCAGCTGTTCGGGGCGATGGGGAACACCTGGGAGAACGATCTGCAGTTCGCGCTCAAGCGGGCCAAGGCCGGCGAGCTGCTGCTCGGGGGAGCGGCCGAGCACCGGGCTCGCATCGCCGACATCGTGGGGGACGGCCATGCGACTGACCTTTGACGACGAAGTCGATTCGTTCCGGGCCGAGTTCGCGGCGTTCCTGGACGCGCATCTGCCGACCGAGGCCGAGGCCGTCGAACGCTCCCGCTCCTCGGCCCACCTGCCCGAGTGGGCCCGCCGCTGGCAGCGAACCCAGTTCGAGGCGGGCTGGCTGCTGCCCGGTAACCCGCCCGAGTTCGGCGGGCGCAATGCCACCGTGGTGCAGCAGTACGTGCACCTGGAAGAGCTCGCCCGGCGCCGCATCTTCCACAGCTTCAACCCGCAGGGCGTCGGCATCATCGCTGCCTCCCTGCTCTCCTTCGGCACCCACGAGCAGCAGCGCCGCTGGGCCGTGCCGATCCTGCGCGCGGAGATCACCGCGGCCCTCGGCATGAGCGAGCCCGGCGCGGGAAGCGACCTCGCCTCGCTGCGCACCCGCGCCCGACTCTCCGACGACGGAACCCACTTCACGGTCAACGGCCAGAAGGTGTGGACCTCCGGCGCCCACGACGCCGACGTCCTGCTCACCTTCGTACGCACCGACCCCGACGCCCCCAAGCACAAGGGGATCAGCGTGCTGCTGATCCCCACCGACACCCCAGGCGTGACCCGCCGCCCCTTCGCCTCCTTCACCGGCCCGGAGCACAAGGACTTCAACGAGGTCTTCTTCGACGACGTGAGGGTTCCCGCCGAGAACCTCGTCGGACCGCTCGACGAGGGCTGGCGCGTGGCCAACGGCTCGCTCGGCCACGAGCGCACCCTGATGTGGCTGGGCGACGCCGAGCGGATGAGCGATCTGCTGCGGGACTTCCGCCCCTCCACGCCACTGGAGAAGGACTGGTACGCCACCTTGGTCATGGACCGGCAGGCACTGACCCTGCTCGGTGTGGCCGCCCTGGCGCGCGCTGCCCGCGGTGAGACGGACGTACCCTCGCTGTCCGTGCTGAAGGTGCTCGGCTCGGAGGCCACGCAAGAGGCGCTGGAGCGGGCCCTGGAGGCAGCCGGGCCCGAGGGGCTCATCCACCCCACGCATACCGCGCCGTACTACCACATGAGTTACGACGACGCCTTCGCCGGCTGGTTCCACCGCTATGCGCGCAGTTTCGGCGGCACCATCGCGGGCGGCACGTCCGAGATCCAGCGCGGCATCATCGCCCAGCGCGTGCTCGGCCTGCCGCGCGGCTGAGCGAACACCTGCCATCGAAGTGAGGACGCCCATGGATCAGATCCTGTACGAGGTGAGTGACGGCATCGCTGCCATCACGCTCAACCGTCCCGAGGCGGCCAACGCTCAGACGATGGCGCTGCTCGACGAACTCGACGCCGCCTGGACGCGTGCGGCCGAGGACGACGAGGTGCGGGTGATCGTGCTGCGCGCCAACGGAAAGCACTTCTCGGCCGGCCACGACCTCAAGGACCGCTGGCCGGAACCGAAGGACCTGACCCTGGAGTGGATCAACGACACCGAGGCGCGGCGCTACTTGGGCTATTCGTTGCGGTGGCGGAATGTGCCCAAGCCGTCGATCGCGGCGGTGCAGGGGAAGTGCATCGCGGCGGGGCTGATGCTGTGCTGGCCGTGCGATCTGATCGTGGCGGCGGAGAACGCGGAGTTCTCGGATCCGGTGGTGCGGATGGGGATCGGTGGGGTGGAGTACCACGGTCACACGTGGGAGTTGGGTGCGCGAAAGGCGAAGGAGATCCTGTTCACCGGGCGGGCGCTGACGGCGGCAGAGGCGGAGCAGGTCGGGATGGTGAACAGGGTGGTGCCGCTGGGGGAGTTGGACGTGGCGACGCGGGAGTTGGCGGAGCGGATCGCGCGGATGCCGGCGTTCGGTTTGCGGCAGGCCAAGCGGGCGGTGAACCAGACGCTCGACGTGCAGGGCTTCCATGCGGCGTTGCAGTCGGCGTTCGACATCCATCAGACCGGGCACGGCAACGCGTTGAGCGTGGACGGCTATCCGGTCCTGACCCGGCTCGCCGAGATGAAGGAGCACATCAAACAGGCCTGATCGGCGCGCCCTCGCGCACCGGGAAGGCGCAGGGCGCGGTGATCCCCTCCGCCTGGCGCCTGAGCTCCGCTCAGGGTGCGTACGTCGTGCCGAACGACTCCAGGAATTCCAGGGTCGCGGTCGCCGACCGGTGCGGACACGACACGGCCGTCCACGTCACACCGGCCTTCTCCAGTGCGGCGAACGCCTCCCGGTGGCGGTCCGCGTCGACAGCCGGATCCGTCAGGCCGTCGTCGTGGTAGGAGTACAGTACGTCGACGACGGCGTCGTCGCGTCCCGTCGTCGTCGCCGCCGCTCTCACCTCGCCGATGGACCGGGCGAGTTCCGGCAGCGGGCCGAGCGCGGGGGTCCGTGCGGTGGCGCTGAGTTCCGCGCCGCCCGACATCGGCATCCACCCCTGCGCCCGCTGCGCGGCCCGGTGCCTGCTCAGACGTGAGTTGCCGCCGATCCAGATCGGTATCGGCCGCTGTGCGGGGCGTGGCAGGGCGACCACGTCACGGGCGCTGAAGTGCCGGCCCTCGTAACTGAACGGCTCACCGCTCCAGTGCAGCGGCAGCACGTCCAGGACCTCGTCGAACAGGGCGTTGCGCTCCTCGAAGTCGACGCCCAGAGCGTGGTATTCGCCCTTGAGGTACCCGGCCCCGAGGCCCAGGATCAGCCGCCCGCCGGAGAGGCGGTCGAGTGTGGCCGCCTGCTTGGCGAGCAGCAGCGGGTTGCGGTACGGGGCGACGGCCAGATAGGTGAGAAGCCGCAGTCGGGTGGTCACGGCGGCGGCGTGGCCGAGCGCGACGAACGGGTCGAGGGTCTGGTGGCCGCCGTGCGTCAGCCAGCGAGCCCCGGGCGCCGGATGCTCACTGAAGGAGAGGCCGGAGAAGCCGAACTCCTCGGCGGCACGGGCGACTTCGGTCAGTCGGCCGGCGTCCAGCAGGTCGGCGTCCGGCCCGTGCGCCTCCGGGTAGTGAAACAGGAATCGCATCGTCACACATCCTCCGGTTATGTACGGATCTGCGGGCTGTGCCGGCCCGCTGGCGCGTCCGTCGGGGGTGTACCCATGCGAGGGGCTTGACGCATGGGCGGGGTCTCTTCGCCCCGTACGGGCGGCCCGCGGCCCGCGCCCTCAGGCGAAGGGCGACACCAGGTGCGGCAGGTCCGTGGTCGTCAGGATCCCGGCCGGAGCCGCGCAGACCCAAGGCACCGCGTTGACCGCGCGGTTGGCGGTGTACGCGGGGTAGGTGGCGGCCGCGTTCTCGGGAGCCACCGGGAAGCGGATGGACACGTCGAGCGGGGCGTCGCCGTCGACGGTCAGCCGCCATCCGTTGTCGCGCAGTTCCCAGTCGTGGTCCAGGTCCTCGGTGCAGTACCAGGTCGCCCGGAACCGCAGGACCGACCGACCCGCGCGGGTCCAGGCGACCGTGACGCGTTGAGCGGCGACCGTCCCCGCGTCGAGCACCCCGGCGGCGATCGTGGTCCGAGAGCGCGCGTACGCGAACTCGCCGTGTGCCTGGCAACGTTCGACGGGCAGCCCCAGCGCGTCGGCGACCACGCGCAGCGACGGCGCGAAGCTCGCCCGCAAAGAGGCCAGCCGCCGCTGGTCGAACTCCTCCTGTCGGCTGCCGAAGCCCATCACGTCGAAGAGAAGCTCCGGCGACGGACGCCGCGACAGATCGGCGAACTCCTCGACCAGCATCCCTTCGAGGCGCCGCTGCAGGGACGCGAGCACGAGCGGCAGGGCCTCTGTCACGAACCCGGGGCTGCTGCCGGTGCTGTGAATGCTGCTGCCGCCCTCGTCGCAGGCCGCCTCGACACGGCCGCGCAGAGCCTGGTCCATGGCGGCCGGGTGGTGGAAGTCGGTGCGTGTGGAGACGATGTTGATCCCGGAGGCCAGGAGCGCGCACACGGCGTCCGCGTCGAGTTCGCGCGGCGCGTACAGCACGCAGTCCGGCTTCAGGGCGAGCACGTCGTCGAGTTCGGTCGTGGCGCGGACGCCGAGCGGCGCACAGCCGCCCAACTCACCAGCGTCCAGGCCCGCCTTCGCCGCGCTGTGCACATGGACGCCGACCAGATCGAGCCAGGGATGCTCGGCGGCCCCGCGCAGCGTGCGACTCCCGATGTTGCCGGTCGCCCACTGGACGACGCGGTACGTGCGGATCGGCTCCGTCATGTCGGAAACATTACTCTCGATAATCGAGAATGTTAATATCGCAGGTTCCGTCGTGCCGAGTGGACCAGGACCGCCGTCCCGGCCGGTGGGAACCGTGGTCGTGCGCGATGTATGGATCTCACCTTCTCTCTCTGAGAGAGTTCAATTCTCATGCAGGTGAGCATCTCACGAGGAGGTTGGTTCTTCCTATGCCGACGATCCCGGTCACCTCACTCAGGACGATCCCGCCGGAGCTGGCCCAGCGCTATGAGGCAGCGGGTCTGTGGACCCGCGAGACCCTCGGAGACCTGCTGACGGAGCGTCTGCGGGCGGTCCCCGACACCGAGTTCCGCGTGCACTCGCGGGTACGCCCCTGGTCCGGCACCTTCGGCGACGTGGAGCGGGCGGCGCGCCGGCTCGCGGCCGGGCTGCGTGAGCGCGGCGTCGGGCCGGGCGACACCATCGCGTTCCAGCTGCCCAACTGGATGGAGGCGGCGGCCGTGTTCTGGGCCTCGGCGCTCCTCGGCGCAGTGGTCGTGCCCATCGTGCACTTCTACGGGCCGAAGGAGGTCGGCTACATACTGCGCTCGACCCGGCCGAGCGCCTTCTTCGCCGCCGAACGCTTCGGCCGCCAGGAGTTCCGTCCCGAACTCAGCGCCGCCGTACCGACCGTGGGGGTCGTGGGGCGCGACTTCGACGACCTGCTCGCCGACGAACCGATGGCCGGCACCCTGCCCGTCGACCCGGCGGCTCCCGCCCTGATCGCCTTCACCTCCGGGACCACCCGCGACCCGAAGGGCGTGGTGCACAGCCACCAGACCCTGGTGTGCGAGACGCGCCAGCTGTCGGCGGCCTACCCGCCGGACCGGGGGGAGCAGTTCACCGTGGCCCCGGTCGGCCACTTCATCGGGATGATCAACGCGTTCCTGATCCCGGTGCTCGACGGCTCGCCCGTCAATCTCGGCGACGTTTGGGACCCGGCGCAGGCGCTCGACCTCATCGCACGCGAGAACCTGGTCGTGGGTGGCGGAGCGACCTATTACATGACGAGCCTGCTCGACCATCCGGACTGCTCCCCGGAGCATGTGGCCAGACTCAAGTACGCGGGGCTCGGCGGCTCCACCGTCCCGTCGGCCGTGACGACCCGTCTGGAGGGCCTCGGGATCAGGGCGTTCCGCTCCTACGGCTCGACCGAACACCCCTCCGTCACCTGGGCCCCGCACGACGGCCCCGCCCGCGTGCGGCTGCACACGGACGGCGCACCGCTCGACGGGGTGGAGCTGCGGCTCGACGAGGACGGCGAGATCCTCACCCGCGGACCCGACCTGTGCCTCGGCTACACCGATCCCGAACTGACCAAGTCGTGTTTCGACGCGGAGGGTTGGTACCGGACCGGTGACATCGGCGTCCTGGACGCGGACGGCTTCCTGTCGATCACCGACCGGAAGGCCGACGTCATCATCCGCGGCGGCGAGAACATCGGCGCCCTGGAGGTCGAGGAAATACTGCTCGGCATGCCCGGAGTCGCCGAGGCCGCCGTGGTCGCCGCCCCCGACGCCCGGCTGGGCGAGCACGCGGCGGCGGTGCTGCGCATGCTGCCCGGCCGACAGGCCCCGGATCTGGCGGAGTTGCGCGCGCACTTCGAGAGCTCCGGGATCGCCCGCCAGAAGTGGCCCGAGGAGGTGCACGCCGTCGACGATTTCCCGCGCACCGCCAGCGGCAAGGTCAAGAAGTTCGTGCTCCGTAGGGACATTGCCTCGAACTTGCGGTGAGAATATGATTCTCCAAATCAGCCAAGGAGGATTCCATGTCTTCCCGCACTCTGCCCTATCCGCTCTTCGACGCGGACAATCACCTCTACGAGACCAGGGAGGCGCTGACCAGGTACCTCCCCAAGCAGTACGACGGGGCGATCGAGTACGTCGACGTCCGCGGCCGTACGAAAATCGCGATCCGCGGCCAGATCAGCGAGTACATCCCGAACCCGACCTTCGACGTCGTCGCCCGGCCGGGAGCGATGGAGGAGTACTTCAAGCTCGGCAACCCCGACGGCAAGACCCGCCGCGAGATCTTCGGTGAACCGATGCGTTCCATCCCGGCCTTCCGTGAACCGGGGCCGCGGCTGCAGCTCCTCGACGACCTCGGCATCCAGCGCTCCCTGATGTTCCCCACGCTCGCGAGCCTCATCGAGGAGCGGATGAAGGACGACCCGGAACTGATCCACGCGGTCATCCACGCGCTCAACGAGTGGCTTCACGAAACCTGGGGCTTCGTCTACAAGGACCGCATCTTCACAGTGCCCGTGATCACCCTGCCGTACGTGGACAAGGCGATCGAGGAGCTGAACTGGGTGGTGGAGCGCGGCGCCCGCGCGATCCTCGTCCGCCCCGCGCCCGTGCCGGGCCCGGGCGGTGTCACCCGCTCCTTCGCGCTGCCCGAGTTCGACCCGTTCTGGAAGCGCGTGCAGGAGCTCGGCGTGCTCGTCACCTTCCACTCCTCCGACAGCGGCTACTCCGACTACGCCAACGACTGGGAGGGCGGCACCCGCGAGTTCCTGCCCTTCAAGCCCAACGCGTTCCGGCAGATCGCCGAATGGCGCCCCATCGAGGACGCCGTGGCCTCGATGATCTGCCACGGCATGCTCTCGCGCTTCCCCGAGCTGAAGGTCGCGGTGATCGAGCAGGGCGCCTCCTGGGTGGAGCCGGTGCTGGGCCGTCTTCGCGATGTGTACAAGAAGATGCCGCACGAGTTCCAGGAGAACCCGGTCGAGGTCTTCAAGCGGCACATCCACATCAGCCCGTTCTGGGAGGAGGACATGGCCGCCCTCGGTGACCTCATCGGCATCGAACGGGTCCTGTTCGGCTCCGACTACCCGCACCCGGAGGGTCTCGCGGACCCTGTCACGTACGTGGACTTCCTCGGCAAGCTCGACGACACCGACAAGGCGAAGGTGATGGGCGGCAACCTGGCCCGCCTGATGGCCCCATGAGTGCCGCCGGCCCCCTGAAGTGGCGCAGCATCCCCGCGATGGCACTCAGCGCCGGCGACCGGTTCGGCGACGCGGAGGCCGTCGTCGACGGTGAGCTGCGCCTCACGTTCCGCGAACTCGCCGAGCGGATCCGGGTCGCCGCGGGCGCCTATGCCTACGAACTCGGCATCCGCAAGGGCGACCGGGTGGCGCTGTGGGCCCCCAACTCGGCCGCCTGGATCGTCGCGGCCTTCGGTCTCACGGCCGCCGGGGGCGTCCTCGTACCGGTGAACACCCGGTTCAAGGACGCCGAGGCGCACGACATCGTGCGCCGCAGCGGAGCCAAGGCGGTACTGGTTCAGAACGGCTTCCTGGACCGGGAGTTCACCGGACCCGAGGGCGTCCCGGTGATCGACGTGACGTCCGGATTCCTCGCCTCGGGCAGCGCGTTCGAACGAGAGGTGGACGAGGACGACATCGCCGACATCGTCTTCACCTCGGGCACCACGGGCCGCCCCAAGGGCGTCATGACCACCCACGGGCAGACACTGCGCCTGTACGACGAGTGGTGCGAGCTGGCCGGCCTGCGGCAGGGCGACCGCTATCTCATGGTCAACCCGTACTTCCACATCTTCGGCTACAAGGCGGGCCTCGTGGCCTCGTTCCTGCGCGGCGCCACGATGCTGCCGGTCCCCGTGTTCGACACGGACGTGGTGCTCGACCTGGTCGAGCGCGAGCGCGTGACGGTTCTGCCCGGGCCGCCCACCCTCTACCACTCGCTGCTTCAGGCCCCGGCGGGGCGCGACCTGTCCTCCCTGCGCGTCGGGGTCACCGGCTCGGCCGACATCCCCGTCGAGCTCGTGCACCGTGTCACCACCGAACTCCCTTTCCGTCACCTGATGACGGGCTACGGCCTCACCGAAGCGGGCACGGTGTCCGCATCCCGGCCGGGCGACCCGTACGAGGCCGTCGCCACGACGGTGGGACGACCGTGCGAAGGCTTCGAGGTGCGCATCGCCGACGACGGCGAGGTACTGGTGCGCGGCTACGCGGTGATGCGCGGCTACCTCGACGACCCCGCCGCCACCGCCGAGGCGATCGACCCCGACGGCTGGCTGCACACCGGCGATCTGGGCACGCTCGACGAGGAGGGTCGGCTGCGGATCGTCGGACGCAAGAAGGACATGTTCATCGTCGGAGGCTTCAACGCCTACCCCGCCGAGGTCGAGGGTTTTCTGCTCGAACATCCCGCGGTGGCCCAGGCCGCGGTCATCGGCGTGCCCGACGACCGGATGGGCCAGGTCGGCAAGGCCTTCGTGGTGACACGCGAACCGATCACCGCCGCCGAACTCATCGACTGGAGCCGGGAGCGGATGGCCGGGTTCAAGGTGCCCCGGCACATCGAGTTCCGCGACGCGCTGCCCCTGGGAGCCACCGGCAAGGTCCTCAAGGACCAGCTGGCCCAGGACGCGCCGACGCACGAGCAGGAGCCTCGACTCCCGTGACGGACGACGCCGTTCGCACCCGTCCGGCCTGCCCCGCGAAACCGTGACCGCCGACCGTGAGGACTGAGACCCATCATGCGTATCGGAGTGATGTCCGGCCCCGAGCGGGGCGACACCGCGCGCAAGGCCGCCCGCATGCTCGACGACGCGCGGTGGGCGGAGGAGGCCGGCTTCGACACGGTGTGGGTGCCACAGGTGCCCACCGACTTCGACGCGCTGACCGCCATCGCTCTCATGGGATCGGTGACCTCGCGCATCGAGCTGGGCACGGCCGTCGTGCCGGTCCACGCCCAGCACCCCGTCGCCCTGGCCCGCCAGGCCCTGTCCACCCATGCCGCCGCCCAGGGGCGCCTCGCACTCGGCGTCGGCGCCTCGCACCACTGGATCGTGAAGGACATGCTCGGCCTGCCCTACGAGAAGCCGGCCGCGTACACCCGTGACTATCTCGACGTGCTCGACTCGGCCGTCGGCGGGACGAGTTCGGTGGACGTCGAGAACGCCACCTTCACGGTCCACAATCCGCTCGGCCTCGCACCGGTCGCGCCGCTGCCCGTCCTGGTCGCCGCGCTCGGCCCCGTCATGCTGCGCATCGCGGGGGAGCGGGCCGACGGGACCGTGCTGTGGATGGCCGACGAACGCTCCGTCGCCGACCACGTGGTGCCGCGCATCACCAAGGCCGCACAGGACGCCGGGCGCCCGGCGCCGCGGATCGTCGCCGGCATCCCCGTCTGCCTGTGCCTTCCCTCCGAGGTCGACGCCGCGCGTGAGCGCGCCAACCGCATCCTCGGCGAGGCCGAGATCTCGCCCAACTACCAGCGCCTGCTGGAGTACGGGGACGCGCGCGACGTCGGCGATCTGTGCGCGGCAGGCGACGAGACGGCGATCAGGGCCCGCTTCCAGCGGTTCGCCGACGCGGGCGTGACCGACCTGTCCGTACGGCTGCTGCCCATCGGCGAGGGGCGCGACGAACTGGTCGCGTCGAAGCGCAGAACCCGTGACGCGGTGGCCGCCATCGCCGCGGACCTGCGGTGACCATCGGCCCGCCGAATGGCGCTCGGCGCTGTTCGTCACGCACGACGGCTTCCGGCGGGCCCTCGCAGCGGAGACCGGTATCGACGAGCCCGCCTTCGCGTCGTCCCACGCCGGCGACCCCATGGCGGGTGCACCGGCATCAGCCGCGGGTGCCGCCCGACGGGCCGGGTGGGGACCGCCGGGTCGAGAAGCGTGTTCTCGCGAATATGGCGATGAAGCCGAGCGCCGCCCCCACTACTCGCCGGATTCCGTGGGCGCACCCTCGTACCGGCTGAGAAGGCTCTCCACGAAGGCGTGGGTCTCCGCGTGCCGGGTCGACACGCCCATGGTGGTCTCCATCGTGAGGGTCCTGCCGAGCGCGTTGGTGAGCATCTGGAGCACCGCCGGGGACGTCCCGGGCGGCAGTTCCACGCCCGTCTGCGCGAGCCTGCGGGTGAGGGCCTCGACCTGGGCCTCCCGGTAGCGCTCCGCGTGGGCGGCGAGTTCGGCGCGGATCGACTTGCGGTGGTTGGCCAACGCGGTGAACTCCGTGGTGAGCGCGTTGCCGGGATGACTGTTGAGCTTCCACAGCGCGCGCAGCGGCTGGGGGCCGTCGAGGGCGCGGACCACGCGCTCCGACTCCCGCTCCGCGCGCCGCCGCAGTACGGCGAGAAACAGGTCGTCGAGCGCGCGGAAGTAGTACAGGACCAGCGCCGGGGCCACCTCGGCCTCACGCGCCACCCGCCGTACGCCGACGGCCGCGTACCCCTCCTCCAGCATCAGCCGCTCCGTGATGTCGAGCAGCAGCAGGCGCGTCTTGGAGTTCTCGGCGCCCATTCGGCGAGGTGCGGCAGTCATGCGGTCATTGTGCTTGACGGTCGCGAAGCGCGGGTGTTAAACAGTCGTTCAGCACCTTGATTAAACACTCGTTCAGCACGTGGCGTGCTCGACGCGCCTTCCTCATCCGGACGGAGGGCCGGACCCGTCCCCGAACTTGATTCCGCGTACTCAACACCGTGCACCACCTTCACCAGGAACGAGGTATCCATGCCCGGACGAGTAGAAGGCAAAGTGGCGTTCATCACGGGAGCGGCGCGTGGCCAGGGGCGCAGCCACGCCGTGCGGCTCGCCGAAGAGGGCGCCGACATCATCGCCGTCGACGTGTGCAAGCAGCTCGACGGCGTCACGTTCGCGATGTCGACACCGGATGACCTGAACGAGACGGTCGAGCAGGTGCAGAAGCTGGGCCGGCGCATCCACGCCGTGCAGGCCGACGTACGCGACCTCCAGGCGCTCGATGCCGCCGTGGCCGAGGGCGTGGAACGGTTCGGACGCCTGGACATCGTCTGTGCCAACGCGGGGCTCGGCAGCGAAGGCAAGCGGATGCACGAGATGGACGAGAAGACCTGGCGCGACATGATCGACGTCAACCTCACCGGCGTGTGGCTGACCGCCAAGGTCTCCATCCCGCACATCATCGCGGGCGGCAGGGGCGGCTCGATCATCCTGACCAGCTCCGTCGGCGGCCTGCGGGGCCACGCCAACATCGGGCACTACATCGCCGCCAAGCACGGCGTCGTCGGCCTCATGCGCACGCTGGCCTGGGAGCTCGGCGAGCACAACATCCGCGTCAACTCGGTCCACCCGACCCAGGTCAACACGCCCATGGTCATGCACGACAAGACGTATCGGATGTTCCGCCCGGACCTGGAGCACCCCACCGTCGACGACTTCGCCGCCGTGTCGCAGGGAATGCACCTCCTGCCCACGCCCTGGGTCGAGCCGCGCGACATCAGCAACGCCATCCTCTATCTCGCCTCGGACGAAGGCCGCTACGTCACGGGCAGCACACAGACCATCGACGCGGGGGCCATGCTCAAGTAACCACCGCACGGGTGCGGGGCCGACACGACCGTCGGCCCCGCACCCGTATCGGTCGAGCCGCCCGCAACATCCGGACGGCGTACGGTCATTCGGGCCTGGCGGCCCAGGCCGCTTCCACCGCGCCCGCGAGCGCGTCGCCCTTCGCGAAGCCGTAGTAGACCGCGAACTGGAGCACGATCTCGTCCATCTCGTCCTTGGTGAGGTCGCCGGAGTGCAGCGCGGACGTGACGTGCGTACGCAGCGGGACGGGGGAGTCGTCGAGGGCGACGCTCGCCACCGTGATGATCCGCCGTTCGCGGCGGCCGAGGCCGGGGCGCTGCCAGACGTGGCCGAAGACGAAGCTCAGGATGCCCGCCTGCCGGTACGGCGAGTTCCGCGGCGGGGCCGGGGTGAGATTGACGTCGATGAACTCGCGCGCGCCGTGCTCCAGGCGCTTCTCGTGGTCCTGCGGGCCGAGCGAGTCGTTCGTCGACTCCGGCCAGGGCGGGGCCTCTTCGCCGCGCTCCCGGTGTATGCGGTCCCACTGGCGGGCGATGGCGCCTTCGACGTGCGACGCCTTGGGCCAGCCGCAGTAGACCGCGAAGTGCAGCACGAACTCCAACATCTCCTCCAGCCCGATGTCGCCGCTCGCGAGAGCCGCGTACACGTGCTGCTCGATCGGCTCGGGGGAGTCGGCGGCGGCCACACAGGTCAGGGTGACCCAGCGGCGGTCGCGCCGGCTCAGTCCCGGGCGCGCCCACACGCCGCCGTAGAGGAAGTCGCGTGCGGCGCGGCCGAACGGCGTGTCCGGTGACGGGAGTTCGCGCTGGGTGGTGGCCATGACTTCGGGGAAACTGCTCATCGTCGGCTCCTGACGGTCACGCGCGGATGAAGACGTTCTTGGTCTGCAGGAACTCCTGCAGGCCCTCCTTGCCGCCCTCGCGGCCGTGCCCGCTGTGCTTGTAGCCGCCGAACGGCGCGCTCGCCGGCTGCCCGGACGCCCCGTTGACGTGCACCGTGCCCGCCTGGAACCGGGGAACCAGGCGCTGCACCCGAGTCACGTCCCGCGTGTAGAGCACCGCTCCGAGTCCGTACGGCGTGGAGTTCGCGAGCTCCACCGCCTCGTCCTCGGAGTCGAAGGGGATGACGCAGAGCACTGGTCCGAACACCTCGTGCCGGGCCACCTCGCTGCCCGGATCCACGTCGGCCAGGACGGTCGGTTCGACGAAGTAGCCGCCCTGGACCTGAGCCGGAAGGCTGCTCGGGACGACGGCGTGGCCGCCGGCGACGAGCCTGCCGCTGTCCGCTGCCCGGTCGATCACCCCGAGGATCCGGTCCCTGGCCGCCGGGCCGATCACCGGGCCGAGCGTCGTCGTCTGTGCGAAGGGGTCGCCGACGGTCACAGCGGCGGCGGCGGCCGCGGCGGCCCGCACGACCTCGTCGTGGACGTCGCGGTGGACCAACAGGCGCGTACTGAGGTTGCAGCCCTGTCCGGCGAGGGTCATGCACGAGCGGACCGTCTCGGCGACGGCCGCGTCGAGGTCGGCGTCGGGGAACACCACGCTCGCGGTCTTGCCACCGAGTTCCAGCAGGACCGGCTTGAGGGTGTGGCGTGCCGCGTCGAGGATCTTCTGCGCGGTCGGAATGCCGCCGGTGAACGAGATCATGTCGACGTCCGGGTGTCGCACCAGGTGATCACCGGCCTCCGGACCACCCGGCAGGATGTGCATGACGCCGGGCGGCAGCCCCGCCTCCAGGGCGATCTCGCCGAACCGCGCCACGGCGAACGGTGCCAGGTCGGGCGACTTGACCACGACACAGTTGCCCGCCGCGAGCGCCGGGGCGATCTTCATGCCGGTCGACATGACGGGGCCGTTCCAGGTGAGGATGATGCCGACCACGCCGTACGGCTCGGGGACGGTGTAGCCGAGGCCCGGCACCATGACCGGGTTCGACGGGCTCGTCAGGCCCTCGATCTTGTCGGCCCAGCCCGCGTAGTAGCCGAACCAGCCGGCGCACAGATGGGCGAGCGCCGACGACAGCGTCAGCGGCGCGCCGATCTCCAGGGTGGTGAGCCGGCCGAGGTCCGGGACGTGCTCGAGCATCAGCTCCTCGATCCGCTGGAGGATGCGGCGGCGCAGCGCCGGGGACATCGCCCGCCACTCGGGGTGGGCGGCCCGTGCGGCGGCCACGGCATCGTCGACCTCCTGCGGGCCGCTCAGCAGAACGGAGCCGTTGACGTGGCCCGTCGCGGGGTTGATGTGGTCCACCGCGCCGACGGAGGTCTTGTTGCGCCAGGTGCCGTCGATGAGGGGGCCGGTGACGCCGAGTTCGGCGGTCGTGGGCGAGGGAGTCGAGGTCGTGGTCATGTCGGAGCCGCCTTCGTCTCGTACGGGTTCTGGGGGCGGGTGCGCGGGGGCGTCGGGCACCCGGCGGGGGCGTGCCTCGGGACGACGAACACCTTGCGTGCTCGGGCCGGGGAGTCGCTCGCTGTGCCGGGCCGGTTTCGGACGCGGTGGCGCCGCGAGGGTTCGGGCGCGGCGCCGCGAGGGTTCGGGCAGGTCGCGGGAGTGCTCTCAGAGCCGGGTGACCCAGCCGCCGTCGACGTTGATCGTCTGGCCGTTGATCCATTCGCCGGCGGGCGAGGCCAGCAGGAGCAGCGTGCCGAGCAGGTCCTCGGCGGGTGCCTGCTTCTTGCCGGGGATCGCGGAGCCGAGCGCGGCGCGTGCGGGATGGTCGGCGGGCAGGCTCTTGAACCCGGGTTCGTTCTCGACGAGGCCCGGCGCGATCGCGTTGACGTTGATGCCCAGCGGGCCCAGCGAACGGGCAAGCCCCACCGTCACGTTGACCAGTGCCAGTTTGCTAGCCCCGTAGACGCCGCCGCCCATGAACGCCCCGGCCGACACCTGGTTGATGATCCGCCCGCCGCCGCGCTCCACCATCGACGCCTTCACCGCGCTCGCGCAGACGATCGCGCCGAACACATTGACCCGCATGACCCGCTCGAACCACTCGACCGGCAGTTCGAGGAGATCCACCTGTGGGATGTCTGCCATCAGCGCCGCGTTGTTGACCAGGATGTCGATCCCGCCGAACGCCTCGCAGGCCCGCGCGGTCATGGCGGCGGCCGAGGCGCGATCCGTGATGTCGACCGGCACACCCAGTGCGTGCAGCCCGTCGGAGACGAGGGACTCGGCGGCCCGGTCGGCGCCCTCGGCGTCGAGATCGCCGAGCACGACCTGCGCCCCCGCCTCGGCGAGGGACCGGGCGTAGACCTGGCCGATGGCTCCGGCGCCACCGGTGACGACGGCCACCTTGCCGTCGAGACGCATACGGTCGAGGGGGTTGCTCATGGGGTCCTGCCTTCTTGAGTGCGTCCTACGTCGGTCGGGACGGATGCCGGGACGGAAACCGGGTCAGATACAGGTCGACGTCCGTGCCCAGGGCGCGCAGTTCGTCGGCGGCCTCGGGCGCGGTGAGCAGCAGGAACCGGTCCTCGCTGACGCCGTCGGCGACCAGCTCGCCCACCGACTCGGCGTCCACGACGGGGAACGCCGGCCCTTGCGGCGGCGCCGGTTCTCCGTAGAAGGAGATCTGCTCGACGATGTTCGTGGCGACCCCGGCCGGGCACAGACACGTGACGCCGACACCGCGCGGTCGCAGATAGAGGGCGAGCGCCTCGGACAGGCCGACGACCGCGTGCTTCGTCGCCGTGTACGGCAGCCGGTCGAAGCCGTAGGGCAACAGGCCCGCCGTGGAGGCGGTGTTGACCACGTGCCCCGAGCCCTGTTCCAGGAGCAGCGGCAGGAACACCAGGTTGCTGCGCACCACGCCCAGCAGATTCACGTCGATCACGCGCTGCCATGCGTCGAGCGGGATGTCCTCGACGGGACCGACGGCCAGGATCCCTACGTTGTTCATCACCAGGTCGACGCGTCCGAACCGGTCGAGGGCCAGATCCCGGACAGCCAGAAGATCCTCGACGCGGGTGACGTCGCAAGGGGCCGCGACAGCCGGGCCGCCGAGTTCGCCGGCCACGGCGCGCGCCCGCTCGGCGTCGAGATCGGTGACCACCACCCGCGTGCCGCGCCGCGCGAAGGCGTGCGCGGCGGCCCGCCCGATCCCGCTGCCCGCGCCGGTGACCACGGCGACGGCATCGTGCAGATCCACGCTCATCGAACGACCAATCCTTGGAAGGGACGTGTCCTTGCCGGGACTCGGGAGGTACGTGACCTTGGCGGGACTCGCCGGGACGGGAGAACTCCCGTGACTACGGATGGAGTGGCAGGGCCGGTTCGTACGGCACTGGCGTGTCGAGTGCGGCCAGCGTCGCCGCGGACACCGGGGCCGCGAGGAACCCGACGACACCGTCCAGGAGACCGCCCACGTGGACGGCGTACGGCAGCACCCGCTCGTCGCGGGCGCGGCTCTGCTCCCGCTCCGCCCCCACGTGCACGCTGAGGGCCGTCGCCTGGGCGATGCGGTGCGCCCGCAGCGGCTCGGGAACACCCGGGAGCAGCGCGCCGACCTGGGCACGGAAGCGGTGGGTGGGCGCCAGCAGCTCGGGGGAGAGGCGAGCGAGAACGTCCCGGCGCCCGTGCTGCTGCAGCTTCGCCACGAAACTCAGGTAGCGGCTGCCCTCCCGCTCGCCCTGTTCGAGCACCGGCACGACATGACACTCCACCCAGGACCTGAGGTCGCTCGGGCACCGCTCGGCGACCAGTGCGTCACGCCGTGCGTTGAGATCCCGAAGCCGGTACTCGAAGATCGCCTGGACCAGACGCTCCTTCGAGCCGAAGTGATATTGCACCGCAGTGTTGTTGCCGTTCCCGGCGGCTGCGCTGATCTGTCGCAGGGACACCCCGTCGAGCCCGCGCTCGGCGAACAGCCGCTCCGCGGCCAGGGCGATCTGTTCCTTGACGGACGAGGACGGCACGACACACCACACCCCTCAAAGAGGTAAGTTGCGCGCAAAAGAGAATCGCATTTCCGTTCAGCGGGAATCGAAGCATGGCCGAGACGGGAAGTCAACTGCCTTAAACGCGCGCGGTGACCTCGTCCACCAACCCCCACGCCCGGTCCTCACGCGCCGTCGACACCGTGCCCGACAGGGCGAGACGGGTTGCCTGAGGTCTCCGCCGCTGCAGAAGGCGGGACCGTCGCCCCGCAGGTCGACCGGGTCACCGAGGGGTCGGCGTCGGCGACCGTCAGGGGCTCGCGCAAGGCGTCCCTGGTCGCTGAGGCTGCCCGACTCACTCCGCTCCGGCAGGAGGAAGGGGTGTCCGCGTCATGACGATCTCCTGCGCGTCAGACGGAGCCGATCGTGGGCGGCCGTGCCGAGTCCGGGGCCGTGCCGAGTCCGGGGCCGTGCCGAGTCCGGGACGGTGCCATGCATTCCAGTGGCAATTGCTCGATTTGATCCACTTTTCGAACAGCCTTTACGCTACCGAACGCGACGACGGCTGTGGCCGGCACGGACACCTCGGGGAAGGCGTGATGTGGACCGGGTACATCCGGCACGGCTGGTGCCGACCGTGACCGAGCCACCGTCCGGTGCCGGGAACCAACCCTCACTGCTGGGGCGGAACGACCTCCTGCGCGCCGTACGCGCCCACACCGAACGCGCGCGCGCCGGTCACGGCGGCCTGTTACTGGTCACCGGCGAGGCGGGCATCGGCAAGACGTCCCTTGCCGGTTGCGCGGTCCAAGAGGCGAAGCACCAGGACATGGCCGTGCTGCGCGGGTCGTGCTGGGACGCCGACGGCACTCCCGGGTACTGGCCCTGGTCACAGGTCGTCCGGGGCCTGCGGAGCGCCGTTCGGGCAGAGGCGTGGGAGGCCGCGTCGGACGCTGCCGACGCGGCGTGCCAGGTTCTGCTGGGCAGCGGCTCCAAGGCGGCGGAGGGGGACCGGTTCCAGTTGTTCGACGCGGTCACGACCGTACTGGTCGTCGCCTCGCAGCAGCAGCCGGTGCTGGTGGTGCTGGAGGACGTGCACTGGGCGGACGCGGCGTCGGTCGCCCTGCTGGAGTTCGCGGCCCAGCACATATCACTGGAACGGGTGTTGATCGTGGCGACGTTCAGGGATGTGGAGATCGAGCGGCCGGACCACCCCTTGCGCGACCCGTTGCGGTCGCTGATGACCCGGGCCACGACGCTGGCGCTGACAGGGCTCGGGACTGCGGACGTCACGGAGCTGATGCGCCGTACGGCGGGGAGGACACCGGACGAGGGAGTCGTCGGCGAGGTCCTGCAGCGGACGGGCGGCAACCCCTTCTTCGTCCAGGAGACCGCCCGCCTGTGGGCGGGCGGTCATGATGTGACCGCGATCTCGCCAGGCCTGCACGCCTGCCTCCAGCAACGGTTGGGGCTGCTGGACGATCCGGTGGCGGAGTGTCTCGGTGCCGCGTCCGTGCTGGGACGGCGTTTCCACGCCGACACGCTGGCGGGCGTCATCGGAGAGTCGCCGGCCCAGGTGAGGCGGTGGCTGGCCCAGGCCGTGGACGCCCAACTGGTGGAACACGACCGGTCAGGAGAGGTCGTCTTCAAGCATGACCTCGTACGCGAGACGCTGTACGGCGACCTGGACGCACCCCGCGCGCGCCGACTGCACGCCGCCGCCGCGGGTGCGCTGCGGAACACGGTGGCGGCACTGGACATGACCCTCCCGGTCGAGCTGGCGCGCCACGCCTACTTCTCCTTCGAGGAACTGGACCGCGACGTGGCGGTGGACCTGATGCTGTCCGCGGCACGCCACGCGGAGACCCGCATGGCTCACGAGGAAGCCGCGGGACACTACGGCCGCGCCCTGGACCGTCTCGGCCGGGCGACCCCTCGGCGGCGGGTGCTGCTCGGGCTCGATCTGGGGCTGGCGCTCCAGCTGTCCGGTGAGCACGAGCGTTCCTGGAGCGTCTTCGGCGACGCCGCCGCTCTGGCGAGGGACCTGGGCGATCCTCTGCTGATGGGGCGGACGGCACTGACCCTGTACGGGGCCGACGGGCACGGGGACACCTCCCTGCTGAAACAGCGCGCCCTGCGATGGGCGCTCGGGCAAGGCACCGGATCCGGCGCGACGGCGGACACGGGCGACGGTGATCTGCCGCTCTCGCAGTCCCACCTGGCCCGGCGCGTCGCGACGGCGGTGGTCGTCGGCGCCCGTGCGGCAGGTGATGACGACACCCTGCACATCGGTCTGTGGGCGAAGCTGCAGGCCGAGTGGGGGCCGCGGACGGCCGCAGGCCGGCACGCCCTGGCGTCGGAACTCATCGCGCTGTCCCGCAACCGGGGCGACCGATGGACGGAGCACGTCGCGATGTCCATGCGGTGGGTCGCGGCACTCGAATCCGACGATCCTCGGTTCCTGGAAGACTTCCACGCCATGCTGTCGGTGGCCGCGGCCGACGGCTCACCCCGCTTGCGGCTGACCGCGATCATCGACCGCAGCGTCGTCCACGCCATGACGGGCGGGTTCGCCGAGGCGGCGAACCTGCTCGACGCCTCCGTGTCCATGAGTGCGCCGGGCCCCAACTACTACCGGTACTTCATCTCCCATCACCGCTGGACGCTGCTCCTCATGCAGGGCAGGTTCACCGAGGCGAAGGAGCTGCGGGGCGAACTGCGGCGTCAGCAGCACCCGTACGTCGATCTCGTGGAGGCACTCACCGAACTGGAAGCCGGCGAGAGCCCGCGCGTGCCCGTCCCCCGGCCGGGCGCCGGCGGCGGCGACACGGTGCTGCACCGCAGTGTCACCCCTCTGTGGCTGCGCTACCAGGCGCAGGCGGCCGCCGCTTCGGGCGACCCTGCGTGGTGCGGCAACGCCCGCGCCGCGCTGGCCCCGTACGCGGGCCAGTGGCTGGTCTCCCTCTTCGGATGGGACATCAGCGGTCCGGCGTCCCTTTGGCTGGGCATCCTCGATGCCGGGCAGCGGCGCTGGGAGTCGGCGGCGCGCCACCTCACCGAAGCCCGCCGATCGGCCGACCGGTTGCACGCGCTGCCGTGGTCACTGCGCGCCCGCGTCGAGCTGGCCCTCGCGCTGGCGGCGCAGGGAACGGGCGGCGAGCAGGCCCTCGACGCGCTGCTCGACGAGACAGCGACGCAGGCCCACCAACTGGGGATGACGCACCTGCTGGCCCGCATCGCGCACCTGGGCCCGCGGCCCGTGCGGGACGAGCCGGCCCGCCTGTACGAGTTCCACCGCAACGGCGGGGTGTGGCGGCTGACGTACGGGGGCCGCACCACGCACATGCCCGACGCGAAGGGGCTGCGGGACCTGCACCGCCTGCTGAGCGAACCCGGCCGCGACGTCCCGTCCGTCCGGCTGCTGAACCCGCAGGACGACGCCGTGGCGACCGCGCACACCATGGGGGCCGACGAGGTGCTGGACGACGAAGCACGCCGGCGGTATCGCCGACATCTGGAGCGGCTGGAGACAGAGATCGACCGTGCCGTCGAGCAGGGGGACGACCGGCGCGCGGCGGCCCACGACCAGGAGCGCGCCGCTCTGCTGGAGGAACTGCGCCGGTACGCGGGCCTGGGCGGCCGGGCCCGCAGGCTGGGCGATCCGCGCGAACGCGCCCGCAAGAACGTCACGGCCCGCATCCGCGACACCCTGCGCCGGCTGGACGAGCAGCACCCCGAACTGGCGGCCCATCTGCGGCGCACCGTCTCCACCGGGACGATGTGCCGCTACACACCCGACCAGGACATCCGCTGGCATGTGTGACCTGGTCGGTGAACCCCGGCCCACGCGGCCACCGCATGACGGTGACCGCGAAGCCCGAGTCGTGCGGACGGGTCACAGGGGTTGCCAGTCGTGCCAGTCGCTGCCGGGCCGGTGCTGCCAGCGGTGGTGGACGCCACCGGAGTTGTTGGCGAAGATCTCCAGCCGTCCGTCACGGTTGCGCAGGGCCTGGACGAAGTAGCCTCCGCCGCCGAGGTCCTGCCACGCACGCCAGGCGCCGGTCGTGTCGACCTGGTAGTTGTGCTGGAGGACCTGGTCGGTCAGGGCGAAGACCTCGATCCGCTCGTCATGCGACTCCGCCGTGGCGAGACGCGCGTCCGCCGGGCCTCCGAGCGGCTGCCAGTCGTGCCAGTCACCGCCGGGGGTGTTCTGCCAGCGGTGGTGAACGCCGGTGGAGTTCGTGGCGAACGCCTCCAGCCGGCCGTCGCGATTGTGCGCGACGGCGAGGTGTCCGCCCCCGACGCCGAAGTCGACCCACTGGCGCCAGGTGCCGCTCAGGTCGGTCTGGCAGGTGTGGCGGAAGACGTCGTCGGTCAGGGCGAACAGCTCGATCCGTCCGTCCGACGCGGGGGCGGCCGCCAGCCGAGCACGCGGCGGACCGCCCAACGGCCGCCAGTCGTGCCACGTGCCGCCGGGGGTGTCATGCCAGCGGTGATGTACTCCGTCCGGATTGCTGGCGAAGACCTCCAGACGTCCGTCGTGGTTCCTGGCAACGGCCAGATGGTCGCCGCCGTCGCCGAAGCCGTACCAGTCGGCCCATTCCGCCGACACCTTCACCTGATACCGGTGCATGAAGGTCTCGCCGTTCATCGCGAACAGCTCCAGCCGCCCGTCCGGCGACGCCGACAACGTGACCGTGGCGTTCGCGGGTCCGCCGAACGCCCGCCACCCGGACCAGGCCCCACCGGCCTCGTGCTGGTAGGTGTGGTAGATCTGGTCGACCGCCCCGTGGAAGATCTCCAGCCGACCGTCCCCGGACATCCCCACCGCCAGCCGTTGCCGCCGGTCCGGCACCACGGGGGCGTTCCACCAGCTTGTCTCCTGGCGGGCTCCCGCCCAGGAGAAGCTGAAGTGGATGTGGTTGGTGTGGGGGTTGTCGCCCCGGTAGGGCTGCCAGCCGGCGCTGTGCCGGTTGGCCGTCCAGATACGTCGATTCCAGATCATGTACATGATGCCGAACCGGCGGGCCAGGGCATGGGTGTTGCCGTGCCGGTCGGTGGCGTGGAGCCAGTCGATCAGGTCGTCCGCCAGATGGCCTTGGCCCTGGACGTTCACGCCCCAGTCCCAGGCGCGGCCCTCCTTGTGCTCGCTCTGGCCTCCGCGGCCGCATTCCCGGCTGATCCCCAGGCTGGTCGTCTCGGGATACGCCGCGAGCACCAGGTCACGGAAGCCGAGCAGGCCGGGTTTGGCGGCGGGATCGCAGCCTTGCTGCGGATCGTAGAGCGCGTAAGGGTCGATGTCCGGACCGAAATCGGGTGCGGTGGGCGCCATACCGGGCTCCTTCAGCCTGTCCCCCCGCCCGATGCGAGGGGGCCGTACCCGTAAGTGCGCGTGATCGGAACTCGCCACCGCCGGATGCGATCACGCGCCTTCCTCGTGGCAGGGCCCTCTGTGCCCGAAGGCGCGTCCGATCAGGCCGCCTCCGGTGTGTCCACGCACCGGTGCCGACGACCACGAGGAAGGCTCGCGCTGTGACGCACCTCAGAACTCCTCGCCGGGCGGCCGTGTCGATGACGGTCACCGCCCTGGCGCTCACCGGGCTGAGCACCACCGCGAACACCGATGCCGGTCAGGCAGTCGCCGGGACCCGGCGCGCCGCCGTAGTCGCCGGCGACACGGTACGCACGGACGCGGGGCCGGTCCGCGGCACGCGGTCGGGCGCGTACCGGATCTTCCACGGCATCCCCTACGCGGGCGCCCCGGAGGGACGGCACCGGTGGGCGCCACCCCAGCCGGTACGGCCGTGGAAGGGGGTCAGGGACGCCACCGAGCCGGGGCCGCTGTGCCCGCAGGTGCCTTCGCCGTACGCGCAGGTGTCCAGCACGGAGGAGGACTGCCTGGTCCTGAACGTCACGACACCGCCCCCTTCGGCCGCGCGGCAGGCCGCGCCCGCGCCCGTGCTCGTGTGGATCCACGGGGACGGATCCGTGGGCGGCGGTGCCTTCTTCGACGGGCGTCGACTGGCCGGGCGGGGTCTTGTGGTCGTCACCGTCAACTACCGTCTCGGCGTCTTCGGCGGCCTCGCGCTGCCGGGCCTGGAGGGGGCCGGCGCCTTCGGCCTCCAGGACCAGCAGGCGGCGCTGGCCTGGGTCCGGCACAACGCGCGGGCCTTCGGCGGTGATCCCGGCAACGTCACGGTGGCCGGGGTGTCGTTCGGCGCGTCAGCGGTCGCCGCGCATCTGACCTCGCCCGGTTCCAGAGGCCTGTTCCACCACGCCGTCATGGCGAGTGGCGAGGCCATGATGGACATGCCGGCCGGCGCCATGGGCCCCGGCGTACCGGGATACCCCTGGTACGTCTGGCGGACCGGCCGCGAGATGGAGGACATCACCACCGAGATGACCTCGTCCCTCGGCTGCCGGAGCGACCGTCCCGAACGCACTCTCGCCTGCCTGCGCGCCCTGCCCGTGAAGACGATCCTCGAGGTGCCGTACATCATGAACGCCTTCCAGGCGTTCGGATACGGCAACGCCACCCTGCCCGAACTGCCTCCCACGGCACTGCGTGCGGGGCGCTTCCACCACGTTCCCGTCCTGTCCGGAGCGACACGTGACGAGCACCGCGTGTTCGTCGGGATGACGTACGACGCAGTGGGCAATCCGTTCACCGAGGCGGACTACGACGACGCGCTGCGCACCGCGTTCGGGGCGAACCGGGCGACGCGCGTGCGGGCCGAGTATCCGTCGACCGCGTTCCCCTCTCCCGGCCTGGCGTGGGCAACCGTGATCACCGACCGGATGTGGGCACGCGGCACACAGGCCCAGCACACCGCGCTGGCACGGCATGTGCCCCTGTACGCCTACGAGTTCGCCGACCGCGACGCACCGATGTACCTGCCGCTGCCGGGCGAATTCGACTTCGGCGCCTTCCACGCGGGCGACACCCCGTACCTGTTCGAGGACGAGGCGGCCGAGCCGCTGTTCACCCCGGCGCAGCGCCGCCTGTCGGCCACGATGGCCGGATACTGGGCGGCGTTCGCGCGAACCGGCGAGCCCCGCGGTGCCGGCCTGCCGCCCTGGCTCCCCCATCGACCGGCGGCTAGTGGCCGTCCGTACACACAGTCGCTGTCACCGGAGCGGATCGGGCCCGTCGACTACCACCGCGAACACAACCTCGGTTTCTGGAGCCGTCTGCCCTGACAACCGGGCCGACCTGCTCGCCACACGGCAGGAGACGAAGGCCCGGTTCCCTGTCCCTGCCTGTCCTGCCGATGGCTCGAGGGTGACCCCGGCCATCTGACGACGCCAGACGGCCTCCGGAGAACGGCCAGAAGCGTCCGTATGGCCCGGCGGGGAACCGGCCGTGGCCGATGCGTGGACATGAGATGCCGCGCCGCTTCGGGCACGGGCGTACCTACCCGCATCCGAACAAGGCCGGACGGTAGGGGCGCAGGGCGAGTTGAGACCGGGGTGCGGAGCGCCGGGGCGGCGCCGAGGCTGCTGCTGAACCGCCTTGCCCCGCGGCCGATGGAGGTGTGGGGGGTACGCGGGGCAAGGAGCTCTGCGGTCAGGGACTCGGCCGATGCCCACCGCGCTGTCGCCGTACAGACTCGCCGTTGTCGTGCGGCCGGGAGTCCGTCGTCGAGCGGCAGGCCTGCTTCATCGGCCGGGGCCACATGCGCCTGTTCGGTGATGCATGCCCATTACCGGTGACAGCTGGAGGTCCGGCTGCATACGGGGCCGGGCCTCCAGCGGGTTGCACCGTTCCTCGGACTGAGCCGTGGGGGACTCAGCAGCCGTGGTCGATCAGGTCGAAGGACTCGTAGTGGTCGGCCGTGTAGTAGTCCTCCTGGTACTCCTCGCCGGTGGCGACGCGGCGGGCGCCGCGGGTGGAGGAGCCAGGGGTCTTGACGGTGTACTCGTGATAGTAGCCAGTGCTCTGGCTGGGGAGGACGCCCTCGCGGTTCTGGAAGACGCTGCCGTCCTGCGAGTACGGGTAGGGGCCGCCCTTCGCGATCAGGTCGAGCGTGGTGTAGGCCTGCGACGGCAGGTCGTCGTAGCAGATGCTGCCGACCGCCGTGGTGGCGGCACCGGCCGTGCCGGCGGTGACGGTACCGCCGACCAGGAGGGCGGACAGGACGGCGGCTGCGGCGCCTGTGCGAGTAATCCGTGGGGGGAATCTCATGCCCTCATGATGACGCGCGTAGACAGTGTCATGTCAATGTCAAACCCGGAGAATTTCCCGTCCCGTTCGATGAGTTTTCGCAGAGTTAACCTGCGACCCGGCGCCGACGCGACTCCAGCACTCGCGTTCCGGCGACTGCATCGACGGTTGGACGTCGAACGTCGAAGAACGGTGCGACGGCACCTGAGGTCCGGCTCAGCCCCCTCAGCCGGACCTCCGGCTCTCCGCGGCGGCGAACAGGGCGAACGCCAGCACGATGAGCGCGGCGCTCGCGTACACCTCGTAGCCGTCGAGGAAGCCGAGCCGCCGCACGAGGCCCACGTGCCAGTCGGTGAACTCGTGCAGCAGGCCCAGGACGCCCTGCGCCAGGGCCAGAAATCCGAGTACTCCCAGCAGTTCCTTCATGTCCGAGACCCTCGCCCCGCGGACCCCCTCGCGCCATCGGCCGCGGGGCGAGACATCTCCGACGGAAGGTTCCCTCCGGGCGGCCCGGTCGCGCCGAAAGCAGGCGGCGGCGCGACTTCGGTCGACCGTCGCGCAGCCGAGGTAGGCATCCCGGCCATGAAGAGGTGGCGCGGGCTCGCACTGCGTAGATTTGTCGACCATGAGGTCAGACGACGACACGGCACCGGCGGCGGCCGGATTCACCGGACGCCGATGGCTGCTGCCGTCCGCGGTGGTCGCGGAGCTCGCCCCGGACCCCGAGCACCCCGGCCGCCCGCACCCGCGCACCGCCCGCGACTGGGTCGTCGACTTCGCCTGCTTCCTCGTCGCCGTCGCCGTCGGCCTGGCGGTCGCCGACGCGTTCCCCGGCGACGCGGACCTCCCGCACTCCTTCGCCGTGACCGACCAGCTGCTGGGCGTCCTCGCCTGCGCGGCGCTCTGGCTGCGCCGCCGCTGGCCCCTCGCCCTGGCGATCGCCCTGGTCCCGCTCGGCTTCCTGTCGACCACCTCGGCCGGCGCCTGCACGGTCGCCCTCTTCACCCTCGCCGTGCACCGCCCGCTGCGCTACGTGGCCTGGGTGGGCGGCGCCCAGTTCGCCCTGCTCCCGCTGCTGGCCTGGGTCCGCCCGGACCCCACCCTGGCGTACGGGCCGTCGCTGGCGTGGAGCGTGCTGTTCATCGTCACGGCCATCGGCTGGGGCATGTTCGTGCGCTCCAAGCGGCAGCTGGTGCTGAGCCTGCGCGACCGTGCCCGGCGCGCCGAGACGGAGGCGCGACTGCGCGCCGAGCAGGCGCAGCGGCTGGCCCGCGAGTCGATCGCCCGGGAGATGCACGACGTGCTCGCCCACCGGCTCACCCTGCTCAGCGTGCACGCGGGCGCCCTGGAGTTCCGTCCCGACGCGCCCCGCGAGGAGATCGCGCGGGCGGCCGGCGTCATCCGGGAGAGCGCCCACGAGGCCCTCCAGGACCTGCGGGAGATCATCGGCGTCCTGCGGGCCGGCGAGCCCGACGACGCCGGCCGCCCGCAGCCGACGCTGGCCGCCCTGGACACGCTGGTCGCCGAGTCCCGGGAGGCAGGCCTGAAGGTCACCCTCGACCAGCGCGTCGCCGACGCCGACACGGTCCCCGCCTCCGTCGGCCGCACCGCGTTCCGCATCGTCCAGGAGTGTCTGACCAACGCCCGCAAGCACGCCCCGGGCACGGAGGCCGCGGTCGCCGTGTCCGGAGGGCGGGGCGAGGGCCTCGCCGTGACCGTGCGCAACCCGGCACCCGAGGGCGACGTCCCGGCCGTCCCCGGCTCCGGCCAGGGCCTCATCGGCCTGACCGAACGGGCGACGCTCGCCGGCGGCCGTCTTACGCACGGGGCGTGCGAGGACGGCGGATTCGAGGTACGCGCCTGGCTGCCGTGGACGGCCTGACCCCGCCCCGGTGACGACCGGCCGCAGCCCCGCACCGGGCAACTCCCACGCCGCCACCGTGATTACGTAAGACCCATGACTGCGATCAGAGTCCTCCTCGTCGACGACGATCCCCTGGTGCGGGCCGGTTTGACGTTCATGATGGGCGGCGCCGACGACATCGAGATCGTCGGTGAGGCCGCCGACGGCGGCGAGGTGGAGGGGCTCGTGGAGCGCACCCGCCCCGATGTCGTCCTGATGGACATCCGGATGCCGTTCGTGGACGGACTCACCGCCACCCGACGGCTGCGCGAGCGCGAGGACGCACCGCAGGTCGTGGTGCTCACCACCTTCCACGCCGACGAACAGGTGCTGCGGGCCCTGCGCGCGGGCGCCGCCGGGTTCGTCCTCAAGGACACCCCGCCCGCCGAGATCCTCGACGCCGTGCGCCGGGTGGCGGCCGGCGACCCCGTCCTGTCGCCCACGGTCACCCGGCAGTTGATGGACCACGCGGCCGGCACGGCCGCCGACACCCGGCGCGCCCACGCGCGCGTGCGGCTCACGGCGCTCGGCGAGCGCGAACGCGAGGTGGCCGTCGCGGTCGGCCGGGGGCTGTCCAACGCGGACATCGCCGCCGAGCTGTTCATGAGCGTCGCCACCGTGAAGGCCCATGTCTCCCGGATCCTGGCCAAACTCGACCTGAACAACCGGGTCCAGATCGCCCTCCTCGCCTACGACGCGGGCCTCCTGGAGGAAGGGGAGCACGGCGGGCACTAGGCGGGAGTCCCGCTCGTTCCCGGGACGGGACGTACTGCGGACCACGGGAGGGGAAGCGGCATGCTCGAGACGGTCGACCTGGGCGAGTTCGGCGACGACTTCCGGAGGAACCCGCACCCGGTCTACGCGCGACTGCGCGAGCACGGCCCGGTGCACCGGGTGCGGCTGCCCGACGAGGACCACGTGACCTGGCTCGTCGTGGGCCACGCGGAGGCGCGCGCGGCCCTCGCCGACCCCCGGCTGGCCAAGGACGTCTCGCGGTTGGGCGGCAGATTCCTCGACGACCGGCTGATCGGCAGGCACCTGCTGGTCGCCGACCCGCCGCAGCACACGCGCCTGCGCTCGCTGGTCTCCCGCGCCTTCACCATGCGCCGCGTGGAGGAACTGCGGCCGAGGATCCAGGAGATCACCGACGAACTACTCGACGCGATGCTTCCGCACGGCCGCGCCGACCTCGTGGAGTCGCTCGCCTATCCCCTGCCCCTCACCGTCATCTGCGAGCTGCTGGGCGTCCCCGAACTGGACCGCACGGAGTTCCGCAAGCTTTCGGGCGAGGCCGTAGCGCCCACGAGCGCGGAGGCCGAGCACGACGCGATCGTCCGGCTCGGCGAGTACCTGACCGAGCTGATCGAGGACAAGCGGTGCGCCGGGCCGGGCGGTGACCTGCTGAGCGACCTGATCCGCACCACCGCCGAGGACGGCGACCGGCTCTCGCCCGGCGAGCTGCGCGGCATGGCGTTCATCCTCCTCATCGCCGGCCACGAGACCACCGTCAACCTGATCACCAACGCGGTCCACGCCCTGCTCACCCACCCGGACCAACTCGCCGCCCTGCGCGCCGACATGACGCTCCTGGACGGCGCGGTCGAGGAGACCCTGCGCTACGAGGGGCCGGTGGAGAACGCCACGTACCGGTTCGCCGCCGAGCCGCTGGAGATCGCCGGGGTGCCCGTCGCGCCCGGCGAGGCGGTGATGATCGGCCTGACCGCCGCCGGCCGGGACGCGGAGCGCTTTCCCGCCCCCGACGGCTTCGACATCCGCCGCGACAGCCGCGGCCACCTCGCCTTCGGCCACGGCGTCCACTACTGCCTGGGCGCCCCGCTGGCCCGCCTGGAGGCCCGCACGGCGATCCGTTCCCTCCTCGACCGCACCCCGTCCCTGGCGCTCGACGGCCCGCCCGGGGATTGGGTACCCGGCCTGCTGATACGCGGGATGCGCAGCCTGCCGCTCCGCTGGACGCAGAGCAGCGGTCCGCGGGCCTGAGACGCCCACGCGCGCGTGCTCAGCCCGCCTGCGAAGTCTCCGGGATCTCGGCGAGCCACACCGCTCTTCGCTCCCGCCGGGAGACCTCGCAGGCTTCCGCGATCCGCAGGGCCTGGAGGGCCTCGCGGCCGTCACAGGGGTTGTCCCGCATGCCTCGGACGACGTCCACGAAGGCGTTCAGCTCGGCCTGGTAGGCGGGCTCGAAGCGTTCCAGGAACCCGGTCCACGGCTTGTCCGCGGCAGGCGGCCCGGTGGGTTCGGTGGACGCGATCGGCGTGCGGTCGTCCAGGCCGACGACGATCTGG
The DNA here is from genome assembly GCF_040655955.1 of Streptomyces sp. NPDC050263. Lineage (NCBI taxonomy): Bacteria > Bacillati > Actinomycetota > Actinomycetes > Kitasatosporales > Streptomycetaceae > Streptomyces > Streptomyces sp. NPDC050263. The sequence continues at coordinate 91,576 of NZ_JBFAKW010000021.1, forward strand.
TCGAGCTCCCCGGCCAGCTCCATGCGGACGTCGTAGCCCGCGCCGTTCAGCCGCGTCGCCGTCGCCGTGGCGAGGGCGCCGTCGTCGAGGGTGAGGACGGCGGCCGCCGTGTCCACGTCGCCCGCCTCGCGGAACATGGCCGGCCCGGCGGCCGACCCGGTGGCGTACACGTCCGCCACCTCGCGCCCGGTCACCCAGCGCAGACAGTCGAAGTCGTGGATGAGGGCGTCCCGGTAGATCCCGCCGGACACCGGCAGCCACGAGGCCGGTGGCGGTGACTCGTCGGACGTCAGCGCCCGCACCGTGTGCAGCCGTCCGAGCCGCCCCGAACGCACCGCCTCCCGGGCCCCCGCGTACCCCGCGTCGAAGCGGCGCTGGAAGCCCATCTGAAGGATCGTTCCGGCGGACTCCACCTCGGCGATCGCCTGTAAGGTGCCCGCCAGATCCAGGGCGATCGGCTTCTCGCAGAAGACCGGCAGCCCGGAGCGCGCCGCCCGGCCGATCAGTTCGGCGTGGGCCGAGGTCGCCGTCGTGATCACCACGGCGTCCACGCCCCAGCGGAAGATCTCGTCCACCCCTGGGGCGGCCGTCTCGCCCAGCCGGTACGCGAGCTCCTGGGCCCGCGTGTGGTCCGCGTCCGTCAGGATCAGGGATCCGACCTCGCGGTGACGGCTGAGTGTGTTCGCATGAATGGTGCCTATGCGGCCCGTCCCGATGACCCCGATGCGCATGGAATCAAAGTGACGTCGCAGGCAGCGTCCTGTCAATGCGTATGTCCGGACAACCGAACCACAGAACTTCCCGTCAACCGGCCACGGAGCTACGCTCGGCCCGTGCCGAAACCAGGAGTGGACCCGACTGTGCAGCTCGAACTACGTGTGGACCGAAGCTCTCCGGTGCCGTTGTACTTCCAGCTGGCCCAGCAACTGGAGGCCGCGATCGAGCACGGCTCGCTCACCCCCGGCAGCCTGCTGGGCAACGAGATCGAGCTGGCGGCACGGCTCGGCCTGTCCCGGCCGACCGTCCGCCAGGCGATCCAGTCGCTCGTCGACAAGGGCCTCCTGGTGCGTCGGCGGGGCGTCGGCACGCAGGTCGTGCACAGCCAGGTCAAGCGCCCGCTGGAGCTCAGCAGCCTCTACGACGACCTGGAGGCCGCCGGGCAGCGTCCGGCGACCACGGTCCTGGTCAACACCATGGTCCCGGCGTCCGCCGAGGTCGCGGCCGCGCTCGCGGTGGCCGAGGGCAGCGACGTCCACCGGGTGGAGCGGCTGCGGCTGGCGCACGGCGAGCCGATGGCCTACCTGTGCAACCACATCCCCTCCGGTCTGCTCGGTCTGGACACCGAGCAGCTCCAGGCCACCGGCCTGTACCGGCTGATGCGGGCCGCCGGGATCACCCTGCACAGCGCCCGGCAGTCCATCGGCGCCCGGGCCGCCACCGCCGCCGAGGCCGACCGGCTCGCCGAGGACGAGGGCGCCCCGCTGCTGACCATGCAGCGCACGACCTTCGACGACACCGGCCGCGCGGTCGAGTTCGGCGACCACATCTACCGGCCGACCCGCTACTCCTTCGAGTTCCAGTTGCTCGTGCGCCCCTGAGGATTCCGGGCCGTGATCCGGGGCGAGCGGTCGCCTCGGATCACGCTGGTCGCATTGTTCGGACAATGCGCCCAGGCAGTCGGATGTCAGGACAAAGCGTCCGAAAGTCGTCCGGCACGCGGCCCCTCCACGGCAGCCCGGGGCAGGGCGCGAGGCCATGGCCGATCAGCGCCGCCGCGTGGGCCTCGACCAGCCACGACACACCCGGGAACGGCCGACGACGCGCACCTCCCGCCGCCGCCCGGCTCGGCACCCGGCAGGCGGGTGAGGCAGAATCGGCGACGATGAGCACCTACGGCAACTTCACCGCCCCCATCGGCTCCCGCCGCGCACCGGCGCTGCGCACGGTAGGCACCCGGGAGCGCCGCTCGCACCTGACGGCGCCCCGGGTGCCCACGGTGGGCATCGACATCGGCGGCACCAAGGTGATGGCGGGCGTGGTCGACGCCGACGGCAACATCCTGGAGAAGGTCCGCACGGAGACCCCGGACAAGTCCAAGAGCCCGAAGGTCGTCGAGGACACCATCGTCGAGCTGGTCCTGGACCTCTCCGACCGCCACGACGTGCACGCGGTCGGCGTCGGCGCGGCGGGCTGGGTCGACGCCGACCGCAACCGCGTCCTGTTCGCACCCCACCTGTCCTGGCGCAACGAGCCCCTCAGGGACCGGCTCTCCGGCCGGCTGGCGGTTCCCGTCCTCGTCGACAACGACGCCAACACCGCCGCCTGGGCGGAGTGGCGCTTCGGCGCGGGCCGCGGTGAGGACCACCTCGTCATGATCACCCTCGGCACCGGCATCGGCGGCGCGATCCTGGAGGACGGCCAGGTCAAGCGCGGCAAGTACGGCGTCGCCGGCGAGTTCGGCCATATGCAGGTCGTGCCCGGCGGCCACCGCTGCCCGTGCGGCAACCGCGGCTGCTGGGAGCAGTACAGCTCGGGCAACGCCCTGGTCCGGGAGGCCCGTGAACTGGCCGCCGCCGACTCCCCGGTGGCCTACGGGATCATCGAGCACGTCAAGGGCAACATCGGCGACATCACCGGCCCGATGATCACCGAGCTGGCCCGCGAGGGCGACGCCATGTGCATCGAGCTGCTCCAGGACATCGGCCAGTGGCTCGGCGTCGGCATCGCCAACCTGGCCGCCGCCCTCGACCCGTCCTGCTTCGTGATCGGCGGCGGTGTCTCGGCCGCGGACGACCTGCTGATCGCCCCCGCGCGGGACGCCTTCAAGCGCCAGCTCACCGGCCGCGGCTACCGCCCGGAGGCCCGCATCGTCCGCGCCCAGCTGGGCCCCGAGGCCGGCATGGTCGGAGCCGCCGACCTGGCCCGCCTGGTCGCCCGCCGCTTCCGCCGCGCCAAGCGCCGTCGCGTGGAGCGCTACGAGCGCTTCGAACGGTTCACGGAGGCGGCCCGCCGTGCCCAGGACCCGGCGTGACCGCCGGGCCGCCCCGCCCCGCTCAGGACACCGCATGACCACCGCACCGCCCCGCACCACCTGGGACATCGCATGACAGCATCGCTGCCCCGCCAGGCCGCTGCCGCCGAAGAGCCGTCCCGCCCGCCGGAGGACCGCCGGCACGTGATCCGTCGCAGGGCGCTCACCCTGCTGATCATCGTGCTGCTCATCGGCGTCCCGGCCGGCTACCTGGTGATCTCCGCCAACCAGAGCCGGGACAGCGGCCGGAACAAGGAGGCGAAGTACTCGGCCACCGGTCTGACCGAGGGCTGGCCGTCGAAGGTCCAGCGCCGGCTGTACCAGGTGCCGATCCCGCACCCGTCGAACCAGGTCGCCTACTACGAGACGAACAACTGGAAGACCAGCCGTCTCTACGTGCAGTTCCAGACCACGCACGCGGGTCTCAACCAGTTCCTCGCGGACCTCGGCCTGAGCCGGGCCGACCTGAAGAACGGCGACATCGCCATCAGCCCCCGCGACCAGGAGATCACCGGCTGGAAGTTCACCGGCCCCGGCTCCCGCCCCGGCGACGACTTCGGCGTCGTCCACGAGCAGAAGGACCCCCAGCCGACGCTGGACGTCGTGGTGAACACCGGCAACGCGATGTACCCGTTCGTCTACGTCGTCTCGCGCGCGGTCCCCTGACCCGACCGCACCCGGCCGGTCGGCCCCGACGGAGTGCTCCGCAGGCCGTCGGGACCGAATGTCAGACCCCGCCCGTAGAGTCGAAGACGACTGATCCGACACGCGGGCGGGAGGTGGACACAAGGTATGCATGCCATGGCCGACGACGGCACGGCAGCGGCGGAGACGGCCTCCGTCTCCGTGCGGCTCGCCGCCGTGTTCCTGCCCGCGCCCCTCCCGCGCGAGGGCCGCGTCGCCTTCTGGGACCCGGCCGACGGCACACTGCCCGAGACGACGCACGCGCAGCGCACGGAGCTCACCGTCGTGCGCCGCCACGGTTCCTCGATCCGCCGCGGGCAGGCCCCGGCCCTGTCCCTGCCGCTCGACAAGGCGCTCCCGCTGCTCGTGCGCGCCCGCCGCGACCCCGCCGCCCACCCGGCGACGGCCTGCTGGGGCGCGGCCGCGCTGCACGCGCTGCGGCTCACCGCCCGCGGCCGCCTGCTGCCCGGCCTGACGCCCACCGGGCACGACGCCTGGCGGGCGGGCCCGCTGGACCCGGAGGACATCGCCCACCTGCGCGCGGTCGCCGCCGCGCTTCCGCACGAGGGCCACGCGGTGCCGCTGCCCGGCCCCGGCCCGCTCCTGCTGCCCCGCCCGGAAGCCCTGATGCGGTCCTTCCTGGACGCCGTGGCGGACACCATGCCCCGCACCCCGGCCGCGCCCCACGCCTGCGGGAAGCCCTTCGCGGACCGCCGGCCCCAGCGGCTGCCCGGCGCGCACGACTGGGCCGCCGAGGTCGCCGCGGGCATGGACGCGGGTGTGCGGATCTCGCTCCGCCTCGACCTCGAGGCGTACGACCTGTTCGACGACGGCGGCGGGCGGGGGCGCAGCGCGGGCGCGGCCGTCGTCCAGGTGCACAGCCTCGCCGACCCCACCCTGGTGGCCGACGCGGCGGCCCTGTGGGCGGGCGAGGCCGACGCCGCCTTCGGAGCACGCGCACGCGTGGACGCGGCCCTCGCCGTGCGGCGCGCGGCCCGCGTCTGGCCGCCGCTCGCCCGCCTCGCCGAACAGGACGCGCCGGACGTCCTGGCCCTGTCCGAGGACGAACTGAGCGATCTGCTCGGCGTGGCGGCCACCCGGCTCGCGGCCGCCGGGGTCGCCGTGCACTGGCCGAGGGACCTGGCGCAGGACCTCGCCGCGGCCGCCGTGGTACGGCCCGCGCCGGGCTCGGCGACCGACGGCACCGGCTTCTTCGAGAGCGAGGAACTGCTCCAGTTCCGCTGGCAGCTGGCGCTCGGCGGCGACCCGCTCAGCGAGGCCGAGATGGACCTGCTGGCGGAGGCCCATCGCCCGGTGGTCCGGCTGCGCGACCAGTGGGTCCTGGTCGACCCGGCGCTGGTGCGCAAGGCCCGCAAGCGCGAGCTGGGCCTGCTCGACCCGGTCGACGCCCTGTCCGTCGCCCTCACCGGCACCGCGGAGGTCGACGGCGAGAGCGTGGAGGCGGTCCCCGTCGGCGCCCTGGCCGCCCTGCGCGACCGTCTCGTCACCGGGGTGCAGCCCGCCGAACCGCCGGCCGACCTGCACGCCACCCTCCGCGACTACCAGCTGCGCGGCCTGGCCTGGCTGGACCTGATGACCTCCCTCGGCCTCGGCGGCTGCCTCGCCGACGACATGGGCCTCGGCAAGACCATCACCCTGATCGCCCTGCACCTGAAGCGGGCCCGCACCGAGCCGACCCTGGTGGTCTGCCCGGCCTCCCTGCTCGGCAACTGGCAGCGCGAGATCAACCGCTTCGCGCCCGGCGTCCCCGTCCGCCGCTTCCACGGCCCCGAGCGCAGCCTGACGGACCTGGCCGGCGGCTTCGTCCTCACGACCTACGGCACGATGCGCTCGGCGGCCGCCGCACTGGCCGAGCAGCCCTGGGGCATGGTCGTCGCGGACGAAGCCCAGCACGTCAAGAACCCCTACTCGGCGACGGCGAAGGCGCTGCGCACCATCCCGACGCCCGCGCGCGTGGCGCTCACCGGCACCCCGGTCGAGAACAACCTCTCCGAGCTGTGGGCCCTGCTCGACTGGACGACGCCGGGACTGCTCGGCCCCCTGAAGTCGTTCCGCGCCCGGCACGCGCGCGCGGTGGAGAACGGCGAGGACGCGGCCGCGGTGGAGCGCCTCGCCCGCCTGGTCCGTCCGTTCCTGCTGCGCCGCAAGAAGTCCGACCCGGGCATCGTGCCCGAGCTGCCGCCCAAGACCGAGACCGACCACCCGGTCCCGCTCACCCGGGAACAGGCCGCGCTGTACGAGGCGGTGGTGCGGGAGTCCCTGCTGGCCATCGAGACGGCGGACGGCATCGCCCGCCGCGGCCTCGTGCTGAAGCTGCTGGGCGCGCTGAAGCAGATCTGCGACCACCCGGCCCTGTACCTCAAGGAGGAGGCCGCGTCCGTCGGCGACGCCCTGGCCGCCCGCTCCGGCAAACTCGCCCTGCTGGACGAGCTGTTGGACACCCTGCTCGCGGAGGACGGCTCGGCACTCGTCTTCACGCAGTACGTCGGCATGGCCCGCCTGATCACCGCCCACCTCGCCGCCCGCGCGGTCCCGGTCGAGCTGCTGCACGGCGGCACCCCGGTACCCGAGCGGGAGCGGATGGTGGACCGCTTCCAGAGCGGCGCGACCCCGATCCTCGTCCTCTCCCTGAAGGCCGCCGGCACCGGCCTCAACCTCACCCGCGCGGGCCATGTCGTCCACTTCGACCGCTGGTGGAACCCGGCGGTGGAGGAACAGGCCACCGACCGCGCCTACCGCATCGGCCAGACCCAGCCGGTCCAGGTGCACCGCCTCATCACCGAGGGCACGGTCGAGGACCGCATCGCGGAGATGCTCCAGGCCAAGCGCGCCCTGGCCGACGCGATCCTCGGCACCGGCGAGTCGGCCCTCACCGAACTGACGGACCGTGAACTGTCCGACCTGGTCAGGCTGCGGAGGGAGGCGTGATGAGCGAGCCGGAGAAGGAGCGGACGGACCAGCCGGAGCCGGAGCAGGAGGAGCCGGGGCAGGAGGATGCGGCGGTCTCCGAGGTGCACGAGGAGCCGGGATCGAGGCCCGCCGACGAGGCCCGCCGCGCGCTGCGCGAGGCCCGGGAACGGCGGCAGGAGCAGTCCCGGAAGCAGGCACGGCCCGAAAGCCACGCCCCCAGGCCGGGCGACGCGGCTCGCGCGGCCCTGCGGCGGACGCCGACACCCGCTCCCGCTTCCGAGGCCACTCCCATGGAGGACACCCCGGCACCCGACCCCGTCCCCGAACGGGCCCCCACCCCGCAGGTCTCCGCCCCGGACGGCACCGCGGGCCCGCGCCCCGGGGACATCGCCCGGGAGGCGCTGCGCGCGGCGCGGGCGCAGGCGCGACAGGGGTCGGCCGAAGCGGGGGCAGATGCGGGAGCGGGGGAGCCGGCCGCTCACGATCACGCGCGCAACGGCCCCCGCTCCCCGTCCCGGCCGCGCCCCCGCACCGAAGCCCGCCTCGCTGAAGCCCGCCCGGCGAGCCGCCCGCGCGACCCTGTCGCCGAGGAACGCGCGCGTGTCGTCAGGGAGTCGCTCGCGGGCGCCTTCCGGATGCCGTCCGACGAGCACGAGACGGCCGAATCCGAGTCCGAAGCCCATCGTGAAGCCGAAGCCGAAGGCGAACCCGGCTTCGAGCCCGATGTCGACTTCGAGCCCGATGTCGACTTCGAGCCCGATGTCGACTTCGAGGCCGACGGGCACGACACGGCGACCGCCGGCGGGACTTCGTCCTCCCCGGCTGCCGAACTGCCCCGCGCCGCCCGCTCGATGGCCGCCCCCTCCCGGGACGGCGACCACCGCCGTACCTTCCCCGCGTTCCCTCCGCGCACCGGCGGCTCCTTCGCCGAGACCTGGTGGGGCAACGCCTGGGTCGCCGCGCTCGAAGAGGGCGCTCTCGAAACGGGTCGTCTGGCCCGCGGGCGCGGTTACGCCGAGCAGGGAAACGTGGACGCGATCACGGTCACCCCCGGGCTGGTCCTGGCGTACGTACAGGGCAGCCGCCCCCGCCCGTACCGCGTACAGGTGCGGCTGCGCACCCTGGGCGAGGAGGACTGGGAGCGTTTCCTGGACGCCGCCGTCGAGCGCCCCGGGCGCATCGCCGCCCTGCTCGACAAGGAGATGCCCGAGTCCCTCGCCGAGTGCGGGGTGCCCCTGCTGCCCGGCCCGGGCGACCTCGAGCCGCACTGCAGCTGCCCCGACCGCGGTCACCCCTGCAAGCACGCGGCCGCCCTCTGCTACCAGACCGCGCGCCTGCTCGACGCCGACCCGTTCGTCCTGTTCCTGCTGCGCGGCCGGGGCGAACGCGAACTGCTCGACGCGCTGTCGCGCCGCAACGCCACCCGCGCGGCCCGCGTCGCTCAGGAACAGGAACCGGAACCCCTGCCGGGCGTACGGGCCGGGGAGGCCCTCGCCGAGCGTCGGCTCCCGCCCCTGCCGGCCCCGTTGCCCGTGCCCGCCCACCCCGAACAGCCCCCCGCGTACCCGTCCGCGCCGAACGGCCCCGACTCCTTCGCGCTGGACCATCTCGCGACCGACGCGGCTGCCCGAGCCCACGCCCTGCTGCTCTGCGGGCACGACGAGATCGGTGAACTGACCCTCTGGCAGGACGCGGTACGGCTCGCCGCGTCCCGACCCGGCTCCGGGCTGACCGCCGCCACCCGTTCCCTCTACGCCTCGCTCGCCGCCGCCGCCGGCCGCACCCCGTCCGAGCTGGCGCGCGCGGTGGCCGCCTGGCGGCAGGGCGGGCCGGACGGGCTCATCGTCCTGGAGGAGCACTGGGATCCGCCGGCCGGACGCTTCGACCGGGCCCGCCCTCTCCTGCTCGCCGCGGACCTGCCCGCCTTCCGCCCGCGCCGCAACCACCTCACCCACCCGCGCGGCCACGTCCAACTCCGCTTCGGCCGCGACGGACTGTGGTATGCCTACGAGTCGGAACCGGGCCACGACGACTGGTGGCCGCGCGGCACCCCCGACCCGGACCCGGTGGGCGCGCTCACCGGCCTCGGCGGCGCCGACGAGATGTGATCTTGTACGTTGCCCGCAACCCGGTGCGTTTCAGGCGTCGTTCGAACGCGGACGGGAACGCGGGCGACGAACACCTCGCCCTTCTCGCCGTGCGCCGCCCGACCCGCCCGGATGCGGCCGTGCGACACGGCTCGGAGCTTCTCGGGGTCCGTCGGTACGATGCACGCGCGTCGTCTCTCACATGCGTGAAGCCCGACGCGCCGGATCTTCGCGAGGCTGCCACAAGGTGGGACGGCCTGCACGGGGTTCCGACCCAAGCACTTGAGAAATTCGGAGATGTGGGAGCGTGAGTCGGGTGAGCGAGAGTACGTCCAACACCCTGCAATACCGCTTTGACGGGCCGGAAGAGGCGCCAGTCCTGATCCTGGGCCCCTCGCTCGGTACGACATGGCACATGTCCTGGAAACCGTCCACGGGCGTCCAGTTGATCCAGGGCGAGCGCGTGAGTCCAGGTGAGGGCCTTGTGACGCGAGAGGTCTACGTGGTTGGTGACACGCCTGTGACTGCTGTTGACCCCTGCCAGCTCGTTCTGGCGGGCCGCCGACGGTCGCGGCCAGCATGAGGCCGATGAACGGCGGACCTCCCGTATCCCCGCCCATCGTGCCGGGATCGAGCGCACGCAGCAGGCTCATCCAGGCAACGCCCAGCCAGCCGATCAAGGCTTGCGTCCCTGGTCCATCGTCCCGTCGAACCAGTAACGCAACCGCTCCCGCAGTCTCACGCACACTGCCGAAGAGCCTCCCTCAGCGACGCGGGCAACGTTGCAGGCCATCGCGGTGAGGACGTGTTGGACGTGGGTGCTGGCACCGAGTACGAGCCCAGCCAGGGATACCAGACAGCGGACAGTGGGGCTTCCCCCTTGTAGGTGGACACCTTCGATCCGGCCCCGCAGGGGACCGGCCAGAAGGAGTCATTTATGGTGATGAGGGTATACTCGCCCGAGTTCAAGGCCGACGCCGTCGCG